>NZ_JAOBSQ010000064.1:0-16973 GCF_025246485.1 Acidovorax sp. K2F | reverse complement strand
GTTCGATCTGCGAATTGCGTCAATTCAAAGCAGGCTTTGAACAGACTTCTTGAACAACACTAGCGATAAAGCAAGAACGACAGACGGTTCTATGAGATAGCCTGAGCAACGCTCAGACACTTGATACGCTTTCACAGAGCAGACACTGCGAAAGGTCTTGGGATCTGTCCGGAATTTTCCGGAAACTTGGTTTATGGCACCCGAGAGTGCTGACCGTGCACATCGGCAAGATCAAGGACGTATTGTAAGCAGCTCATCAGCCGTTGACGCCGAGCCCCCGCAGTAACAAAGCGCAACATGGTGATGCCCAAAAGTAGTTTGGCAAAGCATGGCTACCTGTATCGATGGGACAGCCTGTTCTCTTTAGAACCGTCAAAAAAATAAGGACCGAGCCACCCCGGAGCAGCACCATGCGGCACCACCCCGGGGTAACTCTTTTGCGTCCCTCCATCGATCCCCCACGGCAAAGCCTCCGTGTCACACGGCATTCGTCTTCAGGGTGTTCCTGGGAGAGGGGTTCCGGCAGGCCAGCGCGCGGGGCCGGGTCCGGGAGGTGGGCAGGAGCTACCCAGGTTGGCCGCAGGCGGGCCGGTTGCTGCGAGGTGATAGGTGGGGTATCAGTCCCAGGCCGGGGTGCCCAGGCGCTCCGCCTCCCACCCGAGCAGACCTGCTGCATGGCTGGTGATGGTCAAGGGCAGAAGTTCGACGGGGATATCCCGGTCCAGCATGGCAGTGGCGGCAGTCAGAACGCAGTCTTGATAAGTCATGGGTTACTTCTTTCTATGGGTGTCGAGGTAGTACACAAGCCCCGCAGCGATCAGCACGATCACGAGGAAGTGCAGCGGAAAGGCATAGACCAAGAGGCCCAGTCCGACCAGGCACAACCAGCGGGCGCCGGAGGCCATGAGGTGAAGGACGAGAACAGTGGTCAGGGAAGCGGCAAGCAAAGCGGCCATGAAGACTCCTAAAGCAAGGCAGAGGTAATAGGTCCTGGCGAGGGTGTCGCCGGTGGGTGGACTTACCGATTGCAATGAGGGGGTCTGCAGGTGTTCGCAGAAGCTGCTTTATGGAGCGGCCAAGGCCCCTGCCCGCTTACCGCGAGCCTTGTCATCCTTCACCGGACGGGTTGAGGGCTGAGTGGTGGGCTCTTTGGCGGACTGAGTGGCGGGTGGATTGGGTGCCTGCAGCAAGGCCTTCCAATCGACTTCTTCCACGTACTGGTAGGCATGCCGCTTGTCCGTCACCGCTTGCAGAACACCCAGGTGCTTGAGAACCGCCATCACAAAGCCAGCGGTGTTCACCGACGTGCCCGCAAAGAGCTTTGCCAAGGCCGATGCCGACAGCGTGGTCGCCGCCATCAACAAAGGCTCTACAGCGTCATAGGCGACCCAGGAAGGGTTGTGGTGCCCCTTGCCGGTGTTGTGGGCCACACGCAGGTGCAGGCGGCCTTCGGGGTCGTTTCCCAGCTCGTAGGTGAGCGTGGAGCGGCCGGACAAGGAGGGGCACTGGTCGGTGCGCAGGGTAGTGATGGTGATGGTTTCTAGAGTGGTATCGGGTTGGGTGGCATCTGTCATTGGTGGTCCTTTGGATGGGTTGTCGAGGAACATTCCTCATTTCAGATACGCGGTTTTTCTCAGTTTGGAATGGGCAAAAAAATGCCACCCGAAGGTGGCTTGGTGGTCGCTGTGAGGTGGTTCCAGCAAGTGTTGCAGTAGGGCTTGCTTTGTCATCGGGGGTGGCCCTCCTGGGCATAGCGATCGCAGAGCACCGCCAGCGCATGGGGGATGCCCCGGGGCATGAACACCACAATGCCGAAACCGTCGTCGCTCAGGATGAAGGTCATGACAACCCAGTGTTCGTACACCTCCAGGGCATCCCAAGAAGGTGTGAAGTCGGGGTGATCGTTGGCCAGTCCATTCCAGCGGTTATGAAGGACGGTGAAGCCCAGCTGCTGCTCCAGGGCCTGGGGGGTGTCGTCCCGATCCATCACCACGACATGCAGCAGGGATGCCCAGTCGTTGATCTCGGTGAAGGCTTCATCTGACAGCCGTTCCGCCACCAGGGTGTGAAGGCCCAGGGCATTCTCGGTACTTGCCAGTCGGTTCAAGGCATCGTGGTCTCGGTAGGTTTGCATAGGCAGCTTTCCTTTTGATGAAGTGGTCAGACAAAGAAAAAGCGCCCGAGGATTGCTCCAGGGGCGCCCGGTGGGGTGCGATAGATCACGAGTTGAGTTGGTCGATTTCCTAGAGGGTAGTTCTCTGCTTTAGCGTCCCGAGGTCTTTCGGTTGCAGGGGGCTGTGGCGGGGTTGGTGTCTATTCCGACACGCTGGACTTTTTGATGTCCTCGATGTGGGTACCGAGCGTGAATGCGATGTACCCGAGTGCACACACAGCCCAGAAGATCGCCATCAGGGTGTCTTGGCTCAGTCCAATCAAGGCGAGCACAGCCATGGCACAGAAGATGGCAACTTGCTTCTTGGTGGTTCGTTCGACGGCATCCTTGAGTAGCTCCACCCCTTCATCTATGTCCACGGCTTTCTTTGCGGGTGTCTGCAAGGTCATGGGGTCGGGCAATGGTGGTTCCGCTGCAACCTTGGCCTGTGCAGCCTGGCGGGCGGCTTCCAGTTCCGCCTGGCGCGCCTTATCTGCTTCTATGCGAGCCCGCTCGGCCTCTTCGGCCAGTTCTTTGCGCCTGGCAGCCAGTCGTTCGTTCAAGTCCATAGGTCTCCTTATGAATGGGATGTTGACGATCCAGACGACTACTCACCCTCTTGCAGGTGGTCGGCGATGGCATGCAGGACAGCGCCACCCAAGACTGCGCCTGCAGCACCAGCGACGGCCTTGCGCCCTACCCGCTTGGCTTGCTCTTCGGCGGCGATGACGTCATCAATACAGCGGGCGGCACGGGCGGCTCTTTCTGATTCGGGGACGCGGCGCTCGAAGGTGACCATGAGGGTTTCTCGATCGGACATCAGCAGGTGGCGCTGCATCACCTTGGTCATGAACACCATGCGCCAGCCTTCGGAGGCCATGGCGTTGATGTAAGCCTCCAGCACGCCGGTTTCGATACGGCCTTCGCCCAGCAGGGCAGAGCTGATCGCACCGTCGGCCACGTCGATGACCTTGTATTCGTATTCCATGGGTGTCCTCCTTGGTTGATGTTGATGGTGACGGGGTTGGCTGATTGGGGGTGGTCACTTGCTCCAGCGAGACCGCTCGAACACGCTGGGCAGCGCAATGCTTCCCTTGTCCTTGTCGTACACGCACAGGTGGCTGGTGTACTTGCTCGCGTCCTCGCTTGCCTTTTCAGACAGCTCCACGACGATGTGGCCATCCTTGGTCCAGTGGTCGATGGGTTTGACGACAGCACCGAACTTGGCGCGTTCTTGTTTGTGGAAGCTGGCGCATTCGGATTTGATGCGGGCTAGCTCTTCGCTGCTGGGGCCGGAGCAGCCGGATATCAGCGCAGACGAGGCCAGAACAAGAACGGGGAAGGCAGATTTCATAGATTGCATAGGTGGACTCAGGCTCCTCGGTTGGGGGTTGGGATGACTGGCAAACGACTTTTCTCAAAGGGCACATCCCCGCTGAGCACGGAAGCTCAAGCGGTCATGTAACGAATTTCGTGACGACGAATTATCACCACGTCACGAGACTCGTGACATGCCATCCGAGCCTTTGGAACCCTCTAACGTAGTGGGCCGCCGCATGCGGTCACGGCGCGAGGAGTTGGGTTGGTCTCAGGAGAAGGTGGGAGTACTGATCGGCATTGATGAGTCGTCGGCCCGTGCTCGGATCAGTAGGTATGAATTGGGGACGCATGAGGCCCCTGTGAAGACAGCCCGACAAATAGCCGATGCGTTGGGTGTTCCGCTCGCCTATCTTTACTGCGAGGATGATGAGGTGGCCAACCTCCTTTTGGCATTGTGGAAGCTTAAGCCTGCCGCTCGCAAGCGAACGGTGACCTCTTGGTTTGACGAGATGGCTTGAAGACAGCGCCTCTACTCCGCTTTAGCGAGACGCAATCAGCCAAGCTGTCAATTGACGAAGAGAACAATACCTTAGCTAGTTCATAGCGCTGGTTGCTAAGGCCTTGCGTGCGATTGGGCTCACAACGGGCGGCCCAGATGCTGAAGGTTTAGACTGCCGCTATAACGCTAGGGACGAAGATGCTGACGGATGTGAGCGCCTTCTTGACGTGAATAAGAATGAATACTTGGTGCCCTTGAGTGAAAGCTTCCGCGATGCATTCGTGACTGACGCCGTTGGCATCGGTAAGTTCGATGCGACGTGGACGCGAGGCCCGTCTGCCTGTGCCGATAGGCACCATCGCGCCTAATTCATCATCTGGGCCGAAGTTTTCGGGCCACTGCTGACCAGGAAAAAATTTGGCGAACTCGGGTGAAACAACGAAACGCCTCAAGGTCGCCTTGAACCCTGAAACAGCACAAACTTCAGGCTTGTTGAGTACAAGCACCGCGCAAGGTCGGTGATTCTTGGACACATACTGCCGGATGCTCGAATAAATTGAAGCTTCGAACTTCTTTGAGAGCCTGACAGGAACCCAAATGCTGAAGTCCTCGCTCGCGGCCATCTCGGAAAACGTGTCAAGCTGAAAGAGAACCTCAGACGCAAACACGTTAGCTTCTCGGTCGAATGCGTCAGCTGATTCCGCATCAAGGGACTTTTCGCAGTCTTCAACCACGGCGTACATGGGCCGCTGCCAAGGCAAGAACCCATGTGCTGATTCGTGGAGTCGAACAAACCGCTTCTTGACGGCGTACATCGCTTGGTCGATGAAGATGAGGCCTTCTGATGCATGAAATAGGCCCAGTACTTTTGATAACGCCCGCTTGAGAGCTGAACCTGCTTTCACCCTCATCTTGCTGAGGAAAGATTCTCCAAGCACTTCGCCGTGCATTTCCTGCACCTTGGCTACCTCCATGATGCGGTTCACCGGTGTTGGATAGACGCCTAGAGCGCCGGCCTCTCGCAAAGCGCGCTCGGCCTCTTTGCGAACACGCGCGTGCTGGGAGGCTGTGAGAGTTGAATCGTCCGGTTTGCTCATTTTCGATTCCGTTGCCACCTCAAAAAGTTTAGGTGCTCGAGCAGGGCCTTTTCTTCTTCCGGGGTTAAGTTGTCGATGGAAAACGTTGCTGCCTTGCCATGTTTTGATTCTTCGGCACGCTTATCAACCTTCACGATGTAGCCAGCCCGCTCCATCAGTGTTTCATACGAGACATCCAACGCGCTCGACAGTGAGTACAGAACGTGAGGGGACGGCTTGGAAATCTTGCCGTTCTCCAATTGACTGAGATAGGCGTTTGATACCTCGCCTTCCGTCGCTTCCTCGACTGCACGAAGCGACATTTCCTGCTTTAGCCTCGCGCTCTTCAAGTATGTGCCTAGGTGTTCCCCGGGAGGGGACGGTGTATCGCTATCGGCCAAAACTCTATCTCCATCTATTGAAGTAAGAGTAACCACTAACATTAAATTCGTCAAGCACTGCTTGATAGTTGCTTGACATACTTAGCATGCAGCATAGAATTAGCGCATCTCAACAGCTCCAGGAGAGCGCAAATGCAGACCAACCACGAAAACGACGACATCATCGATCTGGAGGACTTCGCCGCTGCGGGCAAGCCAGTACCCAAAGGGAAGAAGTACCGGATCCGCATCGACAAGGAGGTCAAGGTGGTAGTCGTCGACAACATGACGGGCCGCGAAATCCTCGCCCTCGTGGAAAAGACGCCGGAGAAGTTCATCCTGCGTCAGCGCATCAAAGGCGGCGTCCAGCCAGTGGGTCCGGATGACTCCGTGAGCTTTCTCGCACCTGGTGTAGAGCGTTTCATGACTATTCCGAACGAGGTCACGGAGGGGGATGGCTCTCAAACGCGCCGACAGTTTGCTCTGCTGAAGGGCGACGCGGCCTTTCTGGATAGCTTGAATTTGCGCTGGGAGTCTGTGGTGGATGGGGGTGTGCACGCCGTAATCATTTACGGTTGGCCGCTGCCGTCTGGCTATAACGTCGCCAGCGCAGATGTCCATGTGCGCTTCAACAGCGGATATCCAGACACGCAACTCGACATGGCCTATTTCGCTCCAGCGCTTTCCCGCGCTAGCGGTCGCGGCATCAACAATCTCTCCACCACGCCCTTCGACGGCCGGAGCTGGCAACAGTGGTCGCGCCACCGCACACCCGCAAGTGCTTGGCGCCCTGGCGTCGACGACTTGAGCACGCACATGGCGCTGGTGGAAGACTGGTTGGCGGCGGAGGTCCGCAAGTAATGGTGGCTCGTCGAAAGACCCGTGTGGCGATTTCCGGCGCGCATCATCGCGAGCTGGAGCAGCACCTGTTTCCTGGTGACGGTAAGGAAGCGGTCGCCTTTGCTCTGTGCGGCCGCGCTCGGCGCGATGATCAGGAGCTTCTTCTGGTGCGGGAAATCGTGCCGGTCCCATATGACATGTGCCCTGTGCGCACCCCTTACAGGGTCACCTGGCTCGGCAAGGTGCTGGATACTGTCTTGGCCCGCGCGCTTGATGATGGGCTAGCCTTAGTGAAAATTCACAGCCATCCGACCGGACATCCGTGGTTCTCCTCAACGGATGACGAGGCCGATGGAACATTGTTTCCATGCGTCTCGGGCTGGCTAGGTGACCATCAAGGGCCGATGGCTAGCATGATTATGTTGCCTGGCGGGCGATTGATCGGGCGCTCCGTTTGGGGTGGCGAAATCGGTGACGAACTTGAAGCAGTGCGGGTGGCTGGCGACGAATTCCGATTCTGGTTCGCTGGCGCAGCAGAAGAGGTGCCTGAACATGGCTGGCGCGTAGCTCAAACGTTTGGCGAAGCGACGTATATGCAGCTGCGTCGTCTGAAGATCGGTGTCGTGGGATGTTCTGGTACCGGCAGCATTGTGGTGGAACAACTTGCGCGCAACTGTGTTGGTGAGGTGGTGCTAGTCGATGGTGACCATACCGAAGACAAAAACCTCAACCGAATTCTGAATAGCACGAAATTTGACGCTCGTGCTGAAGTGAACAAAACCCTGGTACAGGAACGCGCAATTGAGGCCATGGGGCTGGGTACTAATGTTCGCGTGCACCCCTATGACTTGTTAGATCTACGTGCACTACGCGACTTGTCAACCTGCGACATACTTTTTGGCTGCATGGATTCAGTCGATGGTCGGCACGTGCTGAACAAGCTGGCAACCGCATACCTGATTCCTTACATTGATTTGGGAGTTCGCCTAGACGCTGATGGCAAAGGAGGCATTGACAGCATCTGGCTTGCGATTCATACCTTGCAACCGGGCGGCTCTAGTCTGATGAGCCGTCGTGTCTATGACCAACGCGATTTGGAGGCTGCCTTCGTCCTGCGCGATAGCCCCCAAGAGTACGAGAGGCTAAAGCGAGAGGGATATATCAAGGGTGTTAAGGTCGACCGGCCAGCAGTGATCTCAGTAAATATGGCCGTCGCTGCTGCAGCCATTAACGAATTCCTCGCCCGGCTGCACGGTTTCAGAATCCAGCCCAACGCCACCTTTGCCGTTCGGCGCATATGCTTGACCGACCCTGAAGCCAGTATGGATGAAGGTGACGGAACTGCATGTCCGGAGATGAAGAAGTTGCTAGGCTGCGGTGATCAGGACCCGTTTTTGGGAATGATGCGACTGAGAGGTTGACATGTTCACGCAGTTATTCACCTGGCTGTCGAGGCTATTTGGGCTTGATGCGAAGAAATCACCTAGTGTCGACTCGGACAAGTCCGTCGAAGGACCTCATTACGTCGCGCGATGCCAGCCAGATCCGCCAGAGAGTTGCGAACCGGGGATTCTTTATCTGGTTGAAGATGGCACCGAGCAACACTGGCTTGCCACGCTGAGGTGTCCGTGCGGGTGCGGAGCCATGATCCAACTTCCGATGACGGCGCCAGCGCATCCCTGCTGGCACATGCGAGGTACCTTGCAAAGCCCCACCTTGTGGCCTTCTGTCAGGCGTGCAACCGGCTGCCGTAGCCATTTTGTACTCCGGCAAGGCCGCATTCTTTGGTGCAAGGACTAGCGGCGGACTGAACTACACACCGAATCCCCAGAAAGCCTTTGGATGGCGAAGCGAATCTCAATGTTGTACCCCCAACGTTAGGAGATCGCTCGAGAACGCATGCCTGACGCTCCGAAGAATTCGCTGCTCATTGGCACCACTCCAGCCAAATCCGCGACGCGGGTTGCAATCAGATCATACGCACACCCCTTGTGACGCGCTCTGATTCCCTCACGGCCAGCAGCGTCAGAACACCGCCGAACCGGCACCGAACTCAACAGGACCGCTGGCTCAATCCGAACTGACACAGACCTCGCCAATGTGCTCAGTATCAAGCGCACCGACATTTGGGATGATGTCTTGTGGTCGCGTAGAACCGGACTGGAACACGCCTAGACATCGAGGTTACTGAAGAGCTTGTACCCTCGACAACCAACGTCCTCGCTAGGCCATCGGCATGTTCTGATCCACGACGAGGGCGGTCAGAGTCTGCCGAGCCAATTCGTCACGCGCTCAAGCTCTGACACGCCAAGCATGCTGACAAAATAAACTTCCAGCCTCAATAAATCCGGGTGAAGGCTGCGACGGATACCGAGAGCTTAGCGCGCTCACAGAAACTTCTGGCGAACAAGCCCCGGGAAATGACAGCGCTTAAGTGAAGTCACGGTTAGGAGTAAAAGCAACTCACGTCCGCAAGCACAGGACCGACCTCAACCAATCTACAGTGGCGATAGGAGATCACGTATTGTCGAGGGCGTCTCGCCAGAGGACCTATTTATCGGATGTGAGACAAAGTATCGCTGCTGCTGCTGCAGTCTCGCCACTTCCGCCGACCGCTGCATCGCATGTCGCATGGCCTGCTTCACCTGCTCCGGTACCTTGTGTACTTTCTCCAGTGTCTGCATTTGCCTTCTCCGCGACTGAATAAATGTTGACCTCAGCTTCACTGCTGTAAGTGCTTTTTTCCATGCTAGCGTACAACGCCGTACACAACTCTAGCAAAGGCCCAACGGGCTTTTCGACATCAATGAAGATCGATTTAGCCTCTTTTCGATCAATCACGAACGCATGCGCTGGGTAGCCAGTCACAAGCTTTTCGAGCCCATTCGCCCTCAGGTTACCACTCTTTTCATTCAATAGTGCACCATATGCGAAGGCGATTTCCATGGCCCGCTGCATCTCCGCCAATCGCATCGGATCGACCTGAGCAAAGACAGGCTCATACAGTCCAGTCGTTAACTTACACGCGATGTCAGATGCAACTCTGGTAGACAGCCCTGCCTGGCTGGCAAGCTCAAGCAGATATGAGCGGAATGCCGCCATGGCGTTCGACTGCAGGTAAGTAACGGCTTGCAAAACGTCTAACCCAGAGTTCCGCCCTACAACCTCATCGCTCTTTTTAACTTGGATGTCGAGAGGACCGAGTTCGCTCATATCGTCCAAGAACAACTTTTTTGCCCCAAGGACAACCAGAGTTCCAGCGCTCTTGCACATCCGAGGCACCAAAGCATCAAAGTTGTCATAGGTGTGCTGCAAAGCCCGGGCGATTCGGAATCCGGCATGAGGATCTCCTCCGGGGGTAGAGAGCACCAGCAACGCCTGTTGGCCTTTTTTTCGTTTTAGAGAGTTACAAATCGCCTCATAACCATTGCGATTGATCTCTCCGCTGTAAGTGATGATGTCTACATCCGATATCGCCATGTCCCCCCCAAATCTGTTGCACGTATGTATACATGCTATTTCGAGGAAACGAAAGGACACAAATGCCCATAAGGCCTGAAATGTAGAAATTGTGTTCGGGATGTAGAAACGCCCCAGAACCCTTTCGGGCGCTGGGGCGCATGCTGACTGGTGGCCTGGGGCGGAATCGAACCACCGACACAAGGATTTTCAAAACATATCCTTGTGTGCAGCGGATTGCACGCCACACGCAAAACCCAACAAAAACAAGCACTTGCACAACGTCTAACGCAAATCGATTGCAATCAAACGCAATGAAAAGCACCCACACACCGACCCAACTGTCAGAAACTGCGTCAGAGAATCGGTGCTCTCATTGTAACGGCGACTACCGCGCCGCCGGCCCCAAACCAGAGACGAAACCATGGGAGTTGGGACTTGCCGAAGCGCGCTCACCACGACGCGTTGACTGAATTCTTGAGGGCCAAAGAACGCGAAGCCTGCCAGCCATAGCCCCGCTCCACACAGCCTCTCGCGGGATGCATCTTTGCCTTCTGAGCACCTGATTCTGTGCATTTCCTGCCCCCGGATGTTGGTTGCCTCAGTGCCATTCTTGTCCGTTGCTTTGTCGCTCTGCAGCTAATTTGCAGGGTACTTTGTCGCGTAGCAGCTAAGTTATGAGGCGTTTTGTCGCTGTGCAGCTAAGTTGCAGGACGCTTCTCGCGAATCGGCACCACCCGGGTAAGACGCATCGGTCTGTTGCAGCTCCAGAGCGACACGCATTCATCCCCCGCGTCGAAACACTCCAGTCCATCCTTGGTCAAAAACGCTCAATCGTTGTCCTGTCAGGGATAGCCAGGACTTCGGCAGAGCACAGTAGACAACGGATTCCATGTCGCCAATCGCAGTCACTGCCCAGCGCATTGACTGTTATTAGCGACATTCAATACTCTTGAATCGCCTTGACCGACATCGATTTTGGCGAGAAAATGACCGTAAATGCAGTCCTTATACATGACAAGGACTGCGATTGCATACGCCGCCATCTGCGCATGTCACAGCCCGGCCGGTTACTGCCGCCTTGCAGCAACGGGTTCCTCCTTTACGGGAAATCCATGAAATATGACGAATCGCTCCGCACGCCTGAAGTCCGCCTGAAAGAGGCAGAGCAGATTGGCGCCCAGCTCCGCACACTGCGCATTGCGCGCGGCATGACCCAGAGTGAGGCGGCAGCGCGCGCAGGTGTTTCTCGGTCCACCGCAGTACTGCTGGAGCAGGGGGACGAAAGCCGCACGCTATCGCAGGTCCTGCGCTACTTGCACGCCGTGGAGCCCGAGCTGACCTTGGCTGGCTTGCTGACAGGCAAGTCGGCCGCCGTGCGTGTCTTCAATGAAGCCCCCCGCGTCCAGCGCGTCTACAAGTCGAATGCAAGCGCTGGACGTAAGGACCTAGTCTCCGCTTTTCGTATCAAAAGCGGGTCCAAGGCGACCTTCAGGTCTGATGCTGGGCAATCTACCGAGATGACCGCGAAGCGCAAGGCTGAAAAGGACCCGTATGACTTCTGACTGGAACCCCTATGCCCGTCCACCCAGTGACGTTTTCGTGTTCGCACACGTGGCGGATGAGCATGCTGCTGACTTTGTGCCAGCGGGTTCGCTGCAAGGCGCAAACACCACGGAGCCTGTTTTCGTCTACGGCAAGCGCTACGTGCAGCGCCCCTATGCCGTCGAGGTGGACCCCGTTGCCTTGCCACTGAAGGATGAGGAAGGTGGAGCCAAGCGCTTTGTCTTGGCTGGGCTCACGGAGTTCGGGGGTATCCGCGATGCGGCCCCGGACGCTTGGGGGCGTAGGGTCATTGAGAACAAGCTCAAGGTGGCTGTCAACAAGCTGCCGGAAGTGGCCTATCTCTTGGAAGCGGGCTCAGACCGGGTGGGCGCTTTGGATGTGCGCCGCGCGCTGGATTCCGAGGCTACGGCACCGGTGTCCGCCGAGATGGACCTGGCGCGCCTTATGGAGGCAGCGGACCGCATCGAGAATGAGGAACACGTCGGGGAGGACCTCGCCGTCTACTTTGGAAGCCTTGGAAGCGCCGGCGGCGCGCGGCCTAAGGCGTCCGTGCGCACCGATGACGGTGTTCTCTGGCTCGCCAAGTTCCCATCCAAGTCAGACCGCGCCTGTAACGCTGTCCTCGAAGCTGGAGCATTGGAGCTTGCGCGTGCTGCGGGGCTTCGTGTCCCCCCCGTAGAGGTCAAGCAGGTAGGCGATGCCAAGGTGCTGTTCATCCGGCGATTCGACCGCTACTGGGCAGAGCCTGGGGTCGCTCCGGACCCCGACAAAGAAAGTTGGGAGCCATTGGAGGGAGTTACCGGACTACAGCCTATCGAAGGCCGCATAGGCTTTTGCTCGGCACTCACTCTCATGGGCATCCATGAGAGTGATGCGAGTTCCTACAAGGCCCTGGCAGAGCAAATGCGTGCCCGTGCGCTCCCCAAATACCTCGCGCGGGACCTGCGTGAGCTGTTCAAGCGGCAGGCGCTCAACATCTTCGTCACCAACACTGATGACCACTTGCGCAATCACGGATTCCTGTACCAGGTTGCAGCGAAAGGATGGACCCTCAGCCCGCTCTATGACGTGCTCCCCATGAGCGTGGTTGCCCAGGAACGGATGCTGCACTTGGAGGTTGGGGAAAGGGGCAGGCTAGCCACTCTGGACAATCTGATGACCTACTGGCCTGTGTACTTTTCGAGCAAGGCGGAAGCGCTGAAGGCGTTGCACGAGGTGTGGCTGGTGGCTCGTGCGTGGAAGCCGTTTTTCGAGAATTTCGGCGCGTCTCAAAAGGACATGGCGTACCTGGAGGGGGCCCTTCGGAGGCTGGACCAAATTGCATCTCCAGAGCTTGAGAGGACGCTACGGGGTTTCTAGGGCTCAAGCTCTTGAGAGAGTCTCCAGGCCGCTGGAAATCGCGACGGCGCATGGGGCCGCATTTCTGCCACCAACACGACAAAGTACCGGAAGATGGCAAAACGTTGTCAGCAAGCCCACTGCGGTATGGGTCCACAGTGGTAAGGAATCAATTCGTCAATGTCGTGTTCTAGAGGCAACGCGTCTGTTGTTTGACGCGCATCTGACGGGGCTGAATCCGCGTCTCTCTGCAGGCCCATCCAGCCGCTTCCGAGCCTTCATCTACGTTGGAGGTTGTGGGGTTACGGCCGTCTTGCAAGCAGTCTGTGCCGGTCCCGCCCTCGGCCGCCTCATCAGATGCTCGCAGCATAAAGAACTGCACCGGCAGCACGGGGTTAAGACGGCTCGGTTTCGTGACATAGCTCCCTTTGCACGAGAGCTTATGTGCAAAAAGCCAATGCGTCCGGACCCACCGCATGATGAAAAGTTGGGCTAAGCCGTTGAGCCAATTGATTATTCACCGTGAATATTTTCTGCCATACCGCTGAAACCGTTGTAGACACGATGGGACGCGGGCGGAGAAACACGATGTGGAGTGCTTGTCAGGGCTGAAGATAAACCGGGTTGCTTTTCAGTTGAGTAACAACTGAAAGGTGACTATGGACAACTACACGCCGCTGCAGGCTCTCGGCGAGTACCTCACGAAGGACGACTTGGCAAACCTCCTGCGAGTTAGCAAGCGGACGATAAACAACTACATCTCCGAGAAACGCCTTCCCGAGCCAATACACATCGGCAGACGTGCTCTGTGGGATAAGGCTGCGCTGGCTGAGTTTCTGAAGCGGGGGGCTTGTGAGTAGCAAAGAGGCCCGACTGTCCGCGCTCAGCTCGTTGCTGGAGGCTTCTTCTACGCCGCCTTCAAAGCAGGCGACAAGGACGCAAAGCGAAATCAAGGAAGTGGCCAAAGACACTATTCACAACATGATTGAAGCCGTGCCTATCGAGCCAGGATTTGACGCGGCACGCGACGTTCGCATTTCTGTTCTAAGGGAATTGAGGTGGCACCGGTCAGTTCAACGTGATTTCGGCAGGGAAAAAAAGGCGCTGCCGCAAGGTCAAGCTGTAGACCGGGTATTCGCTATGCAAATTACGCGCAATTCAGACACTGTTATGGAGTACGAAGACCAACTCAAGCGTGATTTCATTCCGCAGCACAGCGCATCCCAGTTCATCAGCTCACAGCAGCTCATCATGTCGCGGCTTTTCAACGTCCGCGGCCCAGCGGAAAGACGCGCTGAATACGAGATGTTCACCGTGAGCGAACTCGCAGATGGGTCCCTCCGATTTCGAGGCCCGGAGCTACGACAGCAGGACGGTTTGGTGTTTATGTCGCTCCTGAACATGCTGCGTGACTTCAAAGCGCAAACGCTCGTATCGTTTCGACCTGCTGATTTTTGCGTCGCGGCCCTCGGGAGCAGCTACTCGGGTCAAGCGAGGGAGCGCCTCAGGCAGTCGATTCTTCGACTTCAAAGCAGCGTGCTTGAGTTTCCAAAATTCAGCGTGCAATTAGCTCAGCGGTTCGACTATCCGAATGAAGGGCCGTGGCGCGTTGCACTCGACAAGAATATCGTTGCGTTGTTTCGCAACTCTCGCGAAGTCTGGCTTGACGCAACGCTTGCGCGCAAGATACCTCACGGAGTGTGTTCGTGGCTGTACGCATATGTCGAAGCACAACATCGGCTCATTCCCACCTCTGCAGAGTACTTGCGCAAACTGTCGGGTTCGTTAGCTACTCCTGACAGCTACGAGCGTTCATTGCGGCAGGCGCTAGGGCAGTTGGCGAGTGCCCAGATTCTGGACCCTGGCTGGTCTGTTAAGAACGGAAAAGTGCACTGGCGGAAGCGCACTCAGACTCCGTAGCAGCCATCGGGTTGCACGCTGTTTCCCACTTCCTTGTGACGAATGAATCCGTGGGAACGGGAGATTTTCGCGTTGTTGCACGGTTCGTCGTGACGGATGGCACTGTCCAATCCCGCTGGAAGCCAAGACTGGCGCGGGTTTCGAGCTGTCTGTCTACTTACTTTATGCAGATGGGTTTTCACTTACAACCGCCTTCTACCAAGCCCACGTCGTCTGGCATTTCCGTCGTCAGGCATCAGCTGAGTGTTCTTTTTCTACCTGCCGCGGTATTCATGTGTTTGAATGAGAAGTAGCGCCAGTGCGCGCTGATTACGTAAGAGTTTTTCCCTGGGCTTGGTTCGAACTGCGGCAACGAAAAACCAAGCTGGAGCTGCATGGTGGCGATGCAAAGCGGATGCACAAGCTTCCTGGGGCGCTCCGAGAACCAAAGCACAGCGCCAGTCTCGCGTTGCTCACTGAAATCCACCGCGGCAGCTAGTCAGACTACCAGTTTTCCAGAACAAGGAATCTGTCTGAAGTGCTCCCCCCTCCCCTGCCTCTATGCGCATCGCGCCTGGAACGGCCGATATCATGCGCAGCAGGGAGAAAAGTATATGAGTGCGAAAAACATCGGCAGTGAATCGCGAGTCTCGGTCCTTGTCGATTGCGATAACACCAGCCCGGAAATACTTGAGTTTGCACTACGCGTAGTGGCGCAATTTGGACGCGTGGTACTGCGCCGAGGGTACGGGAATCACGCCACTCTCGCAAACAAGTGGCAAGAGGCGCTGGTGAGATTGGCGTTTACCCCGTGCCTGCAGTACCAGTACGCAGCCGGAAAAAACACCTCCGATATCGCCCTCGCGCTCGATGCGATGGAAGCTATGTTCGACGAGCGAGCAGATACGTTTTGCCTAGTCACTAGCGACTCCGACTTCGCCTATCTATGCCGCAAATTACGTGAGCGTGGAGCCACTGTCTTTATCGTAGGGGAAGCAAAAAGTCCTGACGCGCTACGCAACGCGAGTGACCAGTTCTTTGAATGGGTCCCACCTGCCAAGTTGGTCCCCTCTGCCGAAGCCATATCTATAGCGCCCTCTCCCAAAGAGGTAACGAAATCTGAGTCGCCGAAGAAGGAAGACCCGAAGCCGGTGGGGAAGCAGAGGCCCAAATTTGTGGTCGAGGCTGTTGCGCTACTGACGGGCGACACAGTGGAGGGAAAAATCGCTCTTAGTCCCCTTGGGTCGTATCTACGACGAAGCTATCCGTCGTTTTCTCCGCAGGTCTATGGCCACTCCGGCTTACTAGATATGTTGCGCACCTATGACCTGCTGGCGCTCGAACAAGAGGCCAATGGGCACTGGTCAGTGAAGGTGACTCAGAAAGAGTGAACCGGCACTCATAGGAATCGCGCGCTAGCGTAAGGTGGCTGCGCACTCGTGAGGGCTGCAGGGTCTGGCTCGCTTGGGAAATCCTCAGGAACGTTCATCTCGAACTCCCGAAAGAGCAAAACATGATGTATGACTCAACGCCGGCGGGAGTGGGAGCGGTTGACACGGCCCTCAGGCCGAAGGTGAAGCAAGGTGTATTCATGCGAAACTTTAAAAAGCCGTTACACATGTTTTTCCACGCGCAAACTTGACTACGGAATCGCCCAACAAGGCAACGATTACAAACAGTTTATGCTATCAATATTGATGGCATTGCTTTCGAGGCCGTTTGAATCAACCCGGCCCCGAGGAGATAAGCAAATCCAGTCCTATCGCTGGGCGATGCGAAGGCCACATCGGGTATGCAGGCCCCTCTAGCCAACTTAGGAGACTCGGGAACGAACAGCACGACTTTTGGGTTTGAGTCACTGAAAAGCACTCCGAAGTCGTGGATGTAGCCGAACGCCTTGTATACGCTGTCTGCAAGGTAATCGCGTGATGACGAATGCTTGACCTCAACGAATAGCACCATTCGCGGTCCGGAAAACGGGGTGAAAACAAGAGTGATGTCAGGCCGATGACTACTGCCTGAGACACCTGCATGAGCTTTCAAAACTTCCGCATACCTCCCATCAACCCCCAAAGTATTGCGCGGTGACTGGTCAAAAAAGACTTCCAGAGTACCCAATGGACCGTCAAACTTTGCCACGTACTGGCGCTGTCGAACAACCAAGCCCAACTCCTTAGCCCGTCCAAACCCGAGCTCGCAGCTGACCACTTCGAGACACAAAGTAAGAGCGAACAATTCAAACAGGTCGTCGGGGTCAACTGGTTCGAGCCAGCCTGAAGACAAGAGGGAAAGAATTGAATGCCAACGTCCGTGCGCAACTTCAGTTTGAAATCCATGCCTCCGCTCCGCAAGTGCGCCGGCAATTCGATACTCTCGCCGACGGCTCCTTTTAGCGGCAAGCACCATTGCAGGTGACAGCTTCCGAGGAACGGCAATCTCGCTAA
>NZ_JAOBSQ010000063.1:0-17263 GCF_025246485.1 Acidovorax sp. K2F | reverse complement strand
CTAAGTGGCAGCAATCAGTCTTGACTTGACGATGGGCACGGAGACGTGAACGGCCGCTGATGGCCGATGTGCGTCATGGTAGCGGGGGCGGTGGTGGGCACTGAGCGGACTGAGACCTTGGGACCTTACCTCGACTGGTCTTTCAGTACTCGCAGCGCCAAGTAGGCTACGCAAGCGCCGAGGGCCGTCCAAAACAGGTGGTAGGCAACATGGCCGGCAGGCACACCAAGTGCTGCCTTCAAGACTTGCGCCAGACCGTTGCGGAGCGACGAGATGGTTGGCGACGGCGGTGCCAATGTGACGGCCGCCCATGCGCTGAGCAAACTCAAGCCGGCTCCCACAACGAAAAAGAACCAAGCAGCAATCTTCGCTTCGCGCACGTTGCCTCCTCCTCGAATGTCCACTTCTGGCCGCTTTCGGCAGTTTGGCTGCAGTCCGGTCAGTCGTTCTTAAGTTGTTCTCTCGCGTCCTGCCAGTCTTCCCAGCAGTGCTCTGGCCTGACATCTCGATAGCCCCGCTCTTGCTCCATAGCTAAAGCCGCGCTGTAGGGCATGCTCATGCACACAGACTTATCGCGGATGGCATGTACTTCCAATTCTGTTAGTGGCGAACCCTTTTCACTCTCCAGCCGATACAAAATCGCGACGAGGGCTGGTATGAAAACGAGGCAAACAGGGTCATCTTCGACCGTTTTCTCTTCCATGGAGTCTGGCGCTTTCCAATTGATTTAACGTCTGATTGTGGCCGGTGTCAGACTCTTGCAAGTTCAGCCTCAACGAATCGCTGAATCCTATTTATCAGACTGGCGAGTTCAGGTTGGTTTCCATACATGTCGAACTCCCGGGTGGCGATGAGACCCATAGAAAAAGGTCCTGGTCTGGGGCCTTGCTTGCCACTCGACGCAAATTCGCGACACCAGGCAAGTTGACGCTCAATGCTTTGTGCGGGCTCCAGGCCGGCTAACGCCATAGGGTAAATGTCGGCTAGTGCGCCGTCTATGAGTGCGAGCAGTTCGTTATTCATGTAAATGTTGAATGGCTGCTTCTGGCCAATAGTACGCGTTCGATGGCTAAGTCTGGAGGACGGCAATCGCTGCAAACCAGAAAGCTCCGCGCCCTTTACCTGAAGCGGTTCATGCGGACGCATGAACGACAAGGAGTCGTGAATCCGCGCACTACCTCGGGCTCAACAGGCTGGACGTCAAACCACACGTTCCTGAATCGGCAAGCGCTCGTGCAACGCCATGAAGTCAGCCGAGGTCTTCACCCCTGAAGCAAAGAAGCCAGACCAATCGGTTGGACGCGGGGTCAACACCAGCCTCTCGCCCTCGCGGCGGATAAACACCTCACGGACAGAATCGGCAAACCTGCAGCCGGGCGGCAACACTACCGTCTGGGAGCCATTGCTCCAGCCGACGCGGGCTATCAGCAAAGGGTTGGTGGTGTGCTTTTTCGGCATGTCATCCTCCAGGATAAAGACTCCTTCTGCGAACGACTTCTCCCTTAGGCAGATCTTCATCGGCGACTGCCTGAAGCACCGATATCTGCGCAGGAGACAACGGCCCATAGTCGGGTTCGTAGCCCTGGGCCACTCTCGTTGCGGACCTGCGTCGTTGATCATCAACCCGCGTGGGCCCGGGTGCAATGTGGCGACTATCCGACCATGGGTTGGTCATGACGATCCAATCAATAACCAGTCCGGGTCATTCGGCCGCCAAAGCGCCATCACCCACAGTCCACTGCAACTCATCCACTACCCTGCGCATGATCCACACACACTGCGCATCGGTGCACCATCGCTTGGCCAGCAGGCCCTTCAGCGCAGCCTTCACTGTTGCCTCCTGGTTGCCTTCGTAGGTGGCGAGTTTTCTCTGGCAGTACGCGACCATCTGCGAGACCAGATCGTCACACATCTGGAAGGCCGCCATGACCTCGCCTGGCGAAGTGCCAGGGGCATAGAACTTCCCACCTTCCTCGACAAGGTTCATCTTGGGCTGGGCACCCGCAATAGCAGAAGGTACTGCCGTCACCGGAAAGTCTTCAGGCACCCCGGGATAGTTGGCACGGTCTATCGACATATCGACTCCTTGCTGGCTCATGCACCATACAACCGGTAGCTGGTGCGGTGCAATCGAATTGCTTTAAAACGGCGCAGGCGACTCCACCAGGTCCACAGGCCCCTGTCCCGAGTACAGCACCTCCCCCGAGTGCTTCACCATCACCCGCCAGATCTCACCCTCCTGCGTGACCGCATACGCTTCAGCCTCCAGCGGCAGCACTGTCTCCGTCGGGAACGCACCACCGGCTCTGCCAGGTGGCGTGCACATCAAGGTCGGGTAACTCCAGGGCGCGTTGATCGGCATGGCATGTCCTCAGTGGACCTTCACCCTCACACCAGCCGAACTTCAAAGTACGCCCCATCCCCTTCTCCCAGATCCCGGAACCCCGCCTGCTTGGCCGCCGCACTGGCCTTGCCCCAGGCCTTGAGCAAGGTGAGATCGCCAGGCGACACCACCTCGGGTGGCGACTCTTCCAGGCTGTGCATGGTGTCCAGCGCGGCGGCCACCTGTTCGGGGCCGCCAAGCTGCTTTTCCAGAGCCTGGGCATACCGGGTTTCTGCGGCAATCCGCTCCTTGGCAGGGATCTCTTCGGGGTAGTCGCGCAGGGTGACGACATAGGTGGATTCGATGACTTGCATGGCGCTGCTTCTCCTGTGGTTGAATACTGGATAAATATACAGCTTTTGCCACAAAAGCGCATGTAGGATGAACCCAAGGAGGCCTCCCCATGGAGCACTCTTTCGCCCCCCACAGTCCTGGCTTCAATCCCTTGGTCGGGACCGCCTCCTGGTCGGACAAGACATTGCTCGACTGCGGCAAGTTCTATCCGCCCACGGCCAAGACTCCCGAAGCCCGGCTGCGCTTTTACGCCTCGCAGTTCAACCTGGTGGAGGTGGACACCAGCTACTACGCCATCCCTGCGGTCACCACCGCCCAGCACTGGGCAGAACGCACACCACCTGGGTTTGTGTTCAACGCGAAGGCCTTCAGCCTGTTCACCGGGCAATGGACCAGTACCGATGTCTTGCCCAAGGACATCAAGGACGCTCTGGGGCCTGGGCGGCGCCTGGTCTACAAGGACATGGCGGCGGAGTTTCGGGAGGAACTGTGGAAGCGCTTTGTGGCCTGCCTGGTGCCCTTGCAAGTCAATAACAAGTTGGGACTGGTGCACTTCCAGTTCTCGCCGAAGGTGGTGCGCCACCCCGTTGCCATGGCCCACATCGAGCACTGCTTGGAACATCTGCCGGGTCATACCCTGAGCATTGAATTCCGGCATCCGAGTTGGTGGGAGAACGATGCGGTGACGGCAGACACCTTGGGCCTGCTCAGGAGCCTGGGCCTGGTCCACACCATCGTGGATGGGCCGCAAGGATCGCCGCACAGTGTTCCGGCGATCTGGGAGACCACCCACCCCGACCATGCACTGCTCAGACTGCATGGGCGCAATGAAGTGGCGTACGGGATGCCTGCCAAGTCAGCGGCCGAGCGGTTTGACTATGCATACACCTCCTCTGAACTGCAGGCACTCGCTCATCGGTACAGCCCGATTGCGCGGTCGGTGCGGTATCCGCATGCGGTGTTCAACAACTGCATGGAGGACAAGAGCCAGCTCAATGCGCGGGAGTTTTTGGAGGCCTTGCAGGCGAGTTGAAGGCCAGATGAATGAGAAGCGAAGACGCGGAGGTACGGCGTTAAAAGGTTCCGAAAGATTGTTTTCAATACTGGAACAGTTAGTTTGCGACTGGATGGTTTTTCCATGAACACCATCGGCGTACAGTTCATCCCATCGATGAGCCGAACCCGCAAGGCGACTCACCGAACCCGGTTCAGGAATGGTTTTTGACCCGGCTTATTTGAGACGCTTTTTTAGCTTTTAAGGATTTTCATCATGAACAAGACCGCCCGTTTCCTCTCTGTCGCCGCTGTTGCCGCTTTCGCCGCTTTTGGCGCCCATGCCGATGAAGCCGATGGCTCGCAATTTGCCCTGAAGTTCGACACGAACCGCACCCGCGCTGAAGTGCAAGCCGAAGCTGTAGTGGAAGCCAAGACCCACAACATGGAACCCGCAGGCTCGCGTGTGGTGACCTACAAGTCCAACGCGGACCGCGCTGCAGTGCGTGCCCAGGCTGCCGAAGCCGTGCGCACCGGCCAGATCCCCCACGGCGAATTCAGCGCCATGTAATTGGTAGACCAACTGCTTGAGTTGGATTGAAGCAGTTGCGGGACTTCCCATGGTGGTGGCACTTTGCATTTGCGGGTGTTGCTGCCATGGGGAGTGTTAACTGAGCCGCAGGGGCGGGCAGGCAGAAGGGGCTCCCTTTGGGAGCCCTTTTTGTTTGTGGACCCCATCTCTGCAAGCAGCTGTAAAACCCTGCGGGATCCGAGCCTTCGGGCCAGAAGCGAGAGGTGAACGGTGCTCCAATCGGGCTTCGTTTTGTTCGACCCGAATGCTCCTTCTGTGAATCGTTTGTCCTCTTGGCCAGGCCGTGTGCGCCTGGCAGCTCTGCTGGCCCTGACTCTTGCCGGCGCTGCTCTCCCCCATCCTTCCTGGGCGCGTTCCCCGCAGTTCGACAGTGCGGCGCTGCTCACGCCCGAGCCCACGTCCTTTGCGCAGTGCCCGCAGTTCTTTGCGAACGGCACTCCTCCGGCCATCACGCCCCGGCCACAGCTGCGCGAGCTTTGCTATGAAGCGTTTGCGGTGTTGCACTCCGGAACCACCAAGACACCGGTGTTTGTGGCCCAGCGCCTGAACCGCAGGCTCATCGAGGATGCTGACGAGAAACGGGCGAAGCGGTTCTTTGCAGATGCGCGCTTGCCCAGTGGCGAGCGGGCGGAGCTGGAGGACTACAAGAACTCCGGATACAGCCGTGGGCACATGGCACCTGCGGGAGATATGCCAACACCTACGGCCATGGCCCAGAGCTTCAGTCTGGCGAACATGGCTCCCCAGAATGCCCAGCACAACGGTGGCGCCTGGAACAAGATCGAGCAGGACACGCGGCACTATGCGAAGCGGGCCAAGGGGGATGTGTTTGTGATCACTGGGCCGGTGTTCACGGATGCGGGGCCACGCATTGGAGCCAATGGGGTGAAGGTGCCGACCTATCTGTACAAACTGGTCTATGACGCCACGACCAACAAGGCCTGGGCGCATTGGCAAGCGAATCAGGAGGGCGAGACTGTGGGTCGGCCGATCAGCTATCAGGAGCTGGTGAAGCGCACGGGCGTGGAGTTTTTGCCAAGAAGTGCACTGCAGCATTGAATCGCAGCAAGGACCGTGTCAGCGACGGGGTTATAAATCGATCCTTTCTAACCTCTACACGTGAGCATCCATGAACCGCGCAGAACTCGTTGAAATCCTGGCGTCCAAGAATGACCTGTCCAAGGCCGCAGCCAATGCGGTGCTGGAAACTCTGATCGACACCATCCAGACGGCCGTCAAGAAGGGCGATGCCGTGCAGCTGGTGGGCTTCGGCACATTCAAATCGGCCAAGCGTGCGGCACGCACGGGCAAGAACCCATCGACAGGTGCTGCTCTGAAGATCCCTGCAAGCACGGTGCCTAAGTTTGTGGCGGGTGCGAAGTTCAAGGCCGTGGTGGATCCCAAGGCTGCCAAGCGCAAGGCAGACAAGGCTGGGAAGTAAGTACAGCGCTTTCCGTCCAATCAAAAAAACCGCCATGGGCTCAGGCCTTTGGCGGTTTTTTTTGTGCTTCCTAGCCGGGAAATAGACCGATCTGCCCCGTTTGATCCAAACAGCTACCGAACGACCTTCCAACCCATCTCACGGCTGAGTTGCACCGCAGCAGCTTTGGTGGGTACTGCGTCCATCCAGAAGGAAGGATCGTCCAGTACACGGATCACCCATTGCGGTTCACCTGTCTCAGTGGTGTGATCGATGATCACCTCCAGCCTGTCTTCCAGGGCATAGCGGATAGCCGTGGCATAGCTGACAGGCGCTTCCTTCTTGAACTCCTTCGCCCACGGCGTTTGTTCGAGGGTTTCCTGAGTCCAGGTGGGTTTGGTGGTCATGGTGCGGAATCTTACGAGGTGGGGGTGTCGATTTGGTGTTCTAGGTGGTAGACCGGGGCATCTCGTACCATCAGGGCCATGAATACATTTTCGAATGCGTTTCGCGCTGAAGTTGTTCGCATGGCGCGCAACGAGCTAAAGCCTGAACTCCAGGGTATGCGCAAGGCGATCACCGGCCACCGCTCTGAGATCGCGGCACTGAAGCGGGAAGTGAAGAGCCTCACTTCGCAGTTGAAGTCGGCTCAACGCCAGACCAAGGTTGGGGGCGGGGCTGCATCCGATCAACCCAAAGTTTCGAAACGGGCCGCGCGCGAGGAATTCGTGTTCGCGCCGGAGATGCTGGCGCAGATGCGCAATGCACTGGGAGCCACCCAGCTTCAAATGGCGGCCCTGTTGGCCGTCTCTCCTCTCACGTACTCGCGGTGGGAGAAGGGGCAGGCTTACCCCCGAACCAAACAGCTGGCGAAGATTGCGGAATTGGTGAACATGGGACCAGCCAAAGCCGAGAAGAAGATGCGCCAGGCTGCGAAGGCCTGAGGCCCAACTGCGCGGCATGCGCTGTGGACCGCCACGAAGGAACTAGGCGAAGCTGCCTTTCTGGATTTGCAGAAGCGTTGCTTGGACCAACGCCAGCCCTTCGGGTTCTTGCAGGACATCCCACGGACGGCGGTTTCCGAAGGCGGGAAGTGGCGCCGCCAGCCACTCCTGCAGCCAAGCCTCGGCGCTGAATCCCTCGGAGTTGCCCGATTCCATGACGATCTGCTGGACCAGGTCCGTCAGAACTTGTGGGGGATGTACGTCGTTGGAGTGGGCCATGCTGCATTCTGGTCTCGTGCCCCGGCACTCGCAACCCGGAGGCTGGGCCTCAGTGTGAAGACTTCGCCCCGCGTGTTTTCCTACCACGCGCGTGTTAGATAACATGGCCGTGTTATTAGCCTAGCCGCCATGCCCTCCCCCAAGACATCCGAACGAACCGCGCAAGCGCTGCAGCGTGTGGCCGCGATGTTCGAAGCCAAGGGTTGGAAGGTCCTGGCCAGTGAGCCCGGCAGCACGGGGCCAGACCTCGTCGTTCGGCGGCGGGGTAAGCGCTACGGGGTGGTACTCAAAGCCACATCCGAGGGGCGAGCAGACAGGGTGATTCCGCTGCTGTCCCAAGCCGTTCTTGAAGCTCGGGCTTATGCCCTTCAGTCGCGTGGATCCATGCCCCTGGCCGTGGTGCATGTGGACCATGCGCCGAGAGCGCTCATTGCCAATGTGATGGCTTTTGCGCAGGAGTTCGCGGCGGAGGTGGCCGTGGGCTTCGTCTCTGCAGAGGGAGCGAGTGAGTTTCTGGGGGACGGATTGGCAGATCTCAACGTCTCTGCACCCTTCAGGCCGCGACAGGTCAGGGGCACGCTGATCCCCGCAGACAACCTGTTTTCTGATCTGAACCAGTGGATGCTGAAGGTCTTGTTGGCGCCGGAGTTGCCAGAAGGGATGCTGAACGCTCCCCGGGGCCAGTACCGCAATGGGGTGGAGCTCGCGCGAGCGGCGCAGGTTTCTGCGATGACCGCCTCCAGGTTCTTGCAGCAGCTGCGGCGCGAGAGATTCCTGCGGGAGTCTCAAGAATTTCTCACGCTGGTGCAGAGAGAGGAGCTGTTCGAGCGCTGGAGTTCAGTGGCGCCGTACGGCACAGCAGATGTGCCTGCCCGGTTCTTGGCCAACATACAAATTGAAGATCGTGTTCAAGAGCTCTTGAACAAAGTCGAAGGCGATGCTTGCCTGGGGCTGTTTGCGGCAGCGGATGGGCTCCGCATGGGACATGTGAGCGGCGTGCCCAGGTACATCTGCGTTCGCCGCATGCCTCGGTTTAATCGGGCGTCCCCGGGAAGCAATCCATGGAATGCACTCCTGCCGTTTCCGAAGGAGGCGCCGCACGTGTTGCTGCGGGTGGCGAGGTTTCCGGAATCGACGTTTCGTGGGGCAGTGCGGCGGGATGGGGTGATGGTGGCCGATGTGATCCAGGTCTGGCTGGATGTGTTGAATCACCCGACGCGGGGGCGGGAGCAGGCGGAGCACATTTTTAGGAAGGTGCTGCTGCCTTTGGTTTGAGGCGACTGTATTGCTCATCGCGAATCGCAGGATGGACCCAAAGATCGCATTGCAGCGGCTGCTGCCGTTCGCGGCGGCGCCGTCAGATCACGCTGCCTGACAGACTGCGGTCATCTGGATGCCCACACCTCGGCCGACCGAACAGCAGGTATCAAGTAGACAGCTGTCGTAAGCGCCGTCCGGGATCACTCTTCGTCGTGGAAATCAGCTGACAGCGGGTGCGAATAGGTGCTGCCGACCCATTGCAGTCTTTCCTAGACTGAACTTGAATGTCAGCAGTCTGTCTTTGTGCCGACAACGAAGCTTAGGTCGATTCACTTCTTTTTTCGCCTCTTGCCATACCCAAAACCCGCGACCTGATGAAGCGGACTGATGGTTAAGACGTTTTGTCTTTTCTGTTGGACCATTCTGAACGTTCCAAAGGCGGCACGCGCCTTGATCAGCGTTATGGTCTCGGTGTTTCCGAATACCTGTTTGCGGATGTCCTCAAGACTCCGCTCGCAACGTGCTCCAGCAATGATTTCTCGCAGCTCAAAGTCAGGGGAAAAATCAACGTAGTAGAGGCCAGTTTCTTCATCCCTGTTGGTTAGCTTCTCGATGTACCGCCATTCGCGCTCGTATTCCCAGTCCTTGAACTTCGTAGTCACGACCTGCTTGATCACATCTTCATCGACGGCGGCTTCCAGTGGCGACATTTCCAGTAACACCTGAAGCCGATGGGGTTCGTAGCTCACTTTTATAGGCCGCTGATTTGGAACTTCGATCCCGAGACATACCCCTGTGTGATTCTTCGCGTAGTGACCCCACATAAGAGGGCTCATCCAGTTGTCGCTGAAACTCACAAAGCCGAGCGTATTGACCCAGTGCTTGTAAAGACCGGCAAAGTGGTGTCTGCTCTCCCGATCGCTTTGCTGCACGCCAAGCAACTCAAACGGGTCATTGACTGTGTCGAACGTCGACAGGCGAATGCGTAGCTCTGGAAGGATGTGCTGCTCGAGCGTTTCCAACGATGTCATGTAGTAGAGGCGCATTTATAGAATGTACCGCCTCCAGTGACAGTGAATAGACCAGCGTTCCGCAGACTTCCTCCTGCTACATAGCTGACAGCCAGAATCGGACGACGTGGGGCAGCAGATGGCCGAAAGCAGCGTCTGCAGCCGACCCAGAGCAGTCTTAGAGTGAGTATCAGCAGGCAGGCCGAAAGCGACCGTTGGTGAAATTCGTTGCTTCCATCTGCCGGAGCCGGTTTGCGTCTACAGAGCGGCGGAGGCCGTAGCGTCTGCTGCCTCGGCAAGACGTCGACCTTCGTCATCTCGACGCTAAGTCTTCGGCTCCAGTAGAGTGGGATACTCTCCCCGGAAGCCTGGGTCAGAGCGGCCAACAAACGACGGAAGGAGGCTCCTGTGGCGAACGAAGGACTGCCGAAGACCAGCGACGCGCAAGACATCGGCGCCAATGCTGTCAAGTGCATGAACGTGAACCTGCCGACAAACTGGCGGCCACCTCAGAGCATGGAAGGCACCGACGATTTCGGCTTCGATTTACAAGTCCAGTTCGTCGAGGACCACCAGGCCAAGGAAGTCTTCCGTGTTCAGCTCAAAGGGACGACCGACCCGAAGAAGAACGCCACGGGCGAATACATTTCCATCGAGCTTTCGGCGTCGACTCTGCGTTACTACGCCGGAGTCGCTGAGCCGATCCTGCTGGTGTTGTGCGACCTAAGCGTCGACCCGAACCCTAAGAAATGCCCCGCCTACTACGTATGGCTGCGCGAAGAACTCCTGCGAGTCGGAATCAAGACGATCCCGCTTGATCAGAAGGGAGTGACCTTGAGAGTGCCCACGAGCAACAAGCTCGAGGACGATACGAATCTCCGCGAGGACGTGCGCAGAGCCAATGCTCTCGCGGAGGTGGGTCATGCCCTCGACGTGGGCATTTCGAAGATCAGTCCAGACCTTGATGACGGCAAGCGTCTCGCTCTGGCGCAGGGAGTCGGCGGCGCCGTCGAAGGCCGCAGCCTCACCTTCGTTGAAGCGCTTGCCGCTCCACCGAAGGGATTCTGGATCGAGCCCACGCGCGGCACGCTGGATTGGCATCTGTGGTCAACTCGAAAGCGGCTCGATTCCGGCCAGCTCGAAAAGGCGCGCGCAGAACTCCAATCCGCTTCTTTAATGCTAGCGGGCGCGGCGGAGCTTGCAGTGGCCGAATACTGGTTTCTGCGAGGCAGGCTCGCCACCGCCGACGATGACTCTGAAGCGGCGAGCAAGGCCTTCAAGACGGCGGTGGAAATTAACAGCGAGCCTCGCTTCTGGTCGGCTTGGGCCGAAAGCGAGCTGCGTCGGCGCTATCACCCGGATATTGATGACGACTATTCCGACGTCGCCGACCAGCTCCCGGGCACCGAACCGGAAGTGTTGTCCGCGAAGGCGAGGCTGCTCGCCGCCAGCCAGAAATACGATGAGGCGGTTGCCATCGTCGACTCTTTTTGTGGGCCGGAGAGCCTCGCCGCTCGCGCGGTCATCGAGACGATGTTCTCGAAAGTGGAGAACGCTCTGGCTGCGTGCGAGTCTGGTCTGGCGAGAGCCGACACTCCAGATTCCACGCGACACCTTTTCCAGATCTTGAAGGCGCGAGCTCGCTTCAATCTTGCTTTGAAGCGATCGTCCGTGGTTGACGGGGAAGTTATGGCCCCGTCCGGGCCCAAAGGTGCCGATTCTGAGTTGCTGCACCAGGCGTGGGTCGAGATCCAAGCGGCGGTCGAGATCATGGAGGAGGCGAATTGGGCCAGCAACGCGGATTTCGTGGTGGACATCTGGGTCGCCACCGCCGCGATGCTCGGCAAACAGCGGGAGATCCTTCCCGCCTTAACCGCCGCGGCGAACACGAGGCCGCGGGCCGAGTCCATCCAGAGCGCCTGCGTCACACTCGCCGCGCAATGCGGTGAGTTCGACACGGCGCTGGCGGCCAACGCGAGGCTTCCGGACGACAGCACCAAATTCCTGCGTGAGATCGCGTTTCTCCACGAGAAGCGTTCGCATCCGGAGTGCGTGGCCGCGATGGAGCGGCACGAGAAGAGTCTCGATCCCAGGCACCAACTGTTCTCGGGCGCGGTGGCGTGCGCGATCATGTCAGCCGCCATCTTGATCCGCACTGAGCTTGTCGCGCGTTGGTCGGCCTTGCTTGATCAAACTGGCTTCGAAGCCGAGAGGGCCGCCCTAGCGTATCAGCTTGCCGAGCTGAGCAAGCCGTTCGATCGCGCGGCGGCGCTCGAAGCGCTCGAAGTGAAAGATCAGGAGCTCGAACACCCTCTGCCGACCTCGATGACGCTGCTCGAAACCTACGAGCCGCAAGAGTCGGCCGACGAGGCACAGCGACTACTCGACGTTGCTCGCCGGCTCCTTGAAAAGCACAGGCTATCGTCAGCACTCGCGATGCGCATGGCCTCTTCGATGATGGCTCTGAACGACTGGAAGGGGCTCGCGGCGCTGGCCGATGAGGCCGAGCGCGAGTTTGGATCGAACCCGCGCGTCGACGCATTGAAAGCTTTTGCCCTCGATCGGTTGGGTGAGTCAGAAACCGCGCGCGGGATCCTTGAGCGCCTCCTGAGTAAAGGGACAGCGGACACCTTCGCGCTCAACACCTACGTCAACATCGTTGTTCGTTGGGGGCAGAACGACAAGGGAATCGCCGCAGCGGAGAGGCTTCTGGCTCGGTCAACCGATCGGCGCCAGCAGCTCGAATGCGTCCAACTCCTTTTCAAGCTGATCCAGAAGGCAGATCCCGCGAGTTCGCGACTGGTGGATCTCGCGCTGCGCATGGGCCAGCTCACGGATCAACAGGACGAGATTGAAGAGGGCGTGTTCCTGTCAATGATGATGCTGGCCACGGCGCCCGGGACCGCCAAGCTTTCGAACGAACAGGCCGAGAGCATCCGTCGCAGGATGGAAGCCTTCTTTACGGCTTTTCCAGACTCTCGGGTGCTACGGCGCTTCGAAATGCCGCAGGCCGCGGAGGGCGCGGAGCTCCTGGCCGGGTTGAAGAGGGCCGCAGGGATAACCGAAGAGCGCGAGCGCTTCATATGGCGAGCCGAGCGCCTCCTTCAGGATGGCTTACTGCCGCTTCCCTACTCATGGCGCCCGAGGCACTTCCTGTCGGACGTTCATGACTTGATCCACCTTTGGGAGGTGGCGAAGAAGTCGGGAGTCGATGACCGCAAGCACCACCTCTCGATGGCGGGAGGCGATTGGGCTGCCAAGCCGCTCGACGAGCTGCGGAAGCGCACGCCTCTTCTAGATCTCATCACGCTTCTTGTTCTTCACGATTTAGGCCTGCTCGAAAAGAGCTTCGAATTTTTCGGCAAGGTGGCTGTCGCGCAAAGCACGATCGAACTGCTCGAGGCACTCACGCAGCCTCTGGGCGGCAGCCTCTTCCCGCAAGTAGCCGCATCGCTTCAATCCGCCCTGCGCACGCGGCGCCAATCGCTGCTGCAGCCTAGAACGAACTTTCAGGTCACGAGTCCCCCGTTTTCGCGGGAGTCGCACGAAACCAAGGCGCTGTTAGCTGATCCCTCGTACCAGCTTTACTCGGATGACGCGAATTTCCGAACGTGGTGCCTAGAAGGGCGGGAGCCCGGCATTTGCACTCTTGACCTCCTCCACGGCATGACGGCTGCGGGGCTTGTGACACAAGTGGAAGCCGCGCGGGCGGTTGCCCAGCTATGCAGGTGGCGGGTCGGCTTGCAAATCACCCTTACCCACCAACTTGCCCTGCTGCCACAGAAGCTCGCTTCGGCTTCCGACGTCGAGGAAGGCATTGGCATGCTGCACGCGTCGCAAGACTTCATGGCGATCGCCAACGCAATCTGGGACATACGGCTCGATCTGAGTCGAACCATGCGTCACATCAGCGAGATCACTCGCGAGCTGCTCGCAGAGGTGAAGGTGCAGGAGGTCGTGATCGGCTCGTTCGTCGGTGTTTGGTATTTGAAGGCGAAGCTGCGCCAGGACGCTCCTCACCCAGCACGAAATATGCTGGCGAAGCTTCTCTTGCTTACGGCCAGCATCCGACCGATGCAGGTGCTCGAAGCAATGCGGCTTTGGAGGGTCTTCATCGACTTGGTTGCGTTCGAGTTGGGCGATTCGTTTTGTGAGACCAGCATCGAAGCGATGGTGAGGCAAGTGGCTCAAGAGGTAGCTGATGCGGACGCGCTGATAAACCATCAGGGCGCATCGGGAAGTCCGATCCACGATCGGCTGAGAATTGGTCTTGCCCTGAGTCCAGCTTCGCAGGAATTTGACCGCGCCTATGCCGCCCGCCGAAACCAGCAATGACAGTTTCGTTCGGCATTTAGTTTTCGGCCGCGTCGCGTGAGGGTTTGCGGTCGTCGGTAGGGCTAAATTGCTTACCTTCAAGCAGCCGTTCGCTGCCGTCTGTTTATGGCCGGCTGTGTGCATCGGGGGGGCGGGCCGAGAAAGCGACCGTTCGGAAAGGCCTCCCTTTTTTGTCAGGGTCAGCTTCCGGCAGTACGCAGGTAAACCTGGCCCCGGCCAGAGGCGGAAAGTGGCGAGCGTCGGCTTTATGGCCGCCTTATTGCGCGCTTGACAACCTTCACAGCCTCTGGTTGTCAGGAGCGGCGATAAGATGATGTGCACTGCCAAGAGGGAATGACCATGACCAAGCCGCTCGACGAGCTGTTCACTGATTCGCTGGCGTGCGACGATAACCACGTTGCTCACCATCCGCTGCTTATGTTGCGCAAGGCCAGTCTGGTTGAGGTCATGCGCTTCACTGAGCAGAAATCTGACGCCAACTACGCCCTTTCGCTGCTTCGGGAGATGTTCTCTATAGACTCCTGGTGGGGCGACGCGAAGAGGCTGGAGAAATTCTTCCAGCTCGCAGGTGAACTTCAGTTCTGGATGCTGGCCGAAGCCAATGGGGTCCCGATTGCTCGGGTGCCAGAGGCCAGGACGAAAATGCCCGACTTTAGGTTGAACAGTACAGCCGCATGGGCACCTCGTTTCGAGGTGAAGACGCTGTCGGTCGCCCATGGGTTTCGAAACATTGACGCCATGATGGAAGGCGCAGTCGAAAGCCAGATTGACCTTGACGCGCAGCAAGCGCGCGGAGTGACGTTTGCGACGAACGAACAGGAACTGTCTACGCACGGCCATACTGAGTCTGACCGGAGCATCACCGCGATGTGCGAGAACCTCATCGATAAGACGCAGAACAACATCAAGGGGGGTCAATACAGCGCGGCGACGACGTTTCTTGTACTGAACCTGATGCTCATTGACAGTGCTCGGACTGGCAACTCGATGCTGCGCCCCGTGACGCCAGGTTGGCCGAACGCTTGGTCTGTGAACACCGGCGTCCTTTGGTCGGTCGGCTTTGGCCATGTCGATCAGCTCGTCCACGGTGAACCCGAGTTTGAAGGCAAGCCAGCCATCGAAGGAAGACTGGGTCGCCAGGGCATCCTGGAGAACCCCGACTACCAGGATGTGAAGGGCATCCTGTTCGTCATGCACTCTCGCATCGGGGCCGCGATCTATGGTCTTTGGCGCAGTAAAGATCACACGCACTGGTGGGACCACGAGCAGGATTTGGCTGATGTGCTGGTGAAGCTAACGCAGAACAACTACAACGATGAGCTGGACACCTACGGATTCAACCTTTCCACGGCGCCCTGAGCGGGCAAGTAAACCGGCGCGCGAGCCTCACGGCTGCTTTGCTGCGGTTGCAGTCACTCACGCCCGCAAAGTGAGAGCCAGCTTCAAGCCCGTCACCGGGCACTCACGGGTCGTTCGGAGACAGTGGTCACAGAACCTGATTTGGCTGTCTGATCGGATGATCCCGCATCGATCTCCCGGATGCGATCGATCAGTAGGCCCCGGATGTCGGCCAGCGCCTTGGCAAGCCCATCAATGCTCTCAACTCGGCGTTGAAGCATCTCCTTCAGAACCGACTGCTCGTCCCGTGGAACGATGTCCTTTAAGGCACCTGCGCTCTGAATGACAATCCGCACGAGCTTTATGTCCGTGTCCAAGGTACCTTCGACCTTCTGAGCTAGCTCGACCCAATCAGCCGATTCGTCCTTCGTCTCGGCAGCCGCTCTAGAGATGCAATATCCAATGAGCGTGCGCGCCCCGCGATCAAGGGATCGCGCAAGGTCCAGCCAATGCCTCGCGGGTTCTTCTAGCAAGTCCACTTTATCGACGCGAGCGCCGAGTTCTCGAAAGTAGAAGTAGGACGCACTTTCGGGGTCAAGCGCCTCAAGCGTGTTCAGAAGAGGATCCAACTTTTTGAAGGGGCGGGAACCGTGTCTGAAGCTGTTTCGATGGGCCCATAGCTCCAAGATGGCGCGCCGACACTCGGCCTCAAGCTCTAGCCGATCGCCAGCGCCTTGTGCCTCCAGTCGCTGCATGAGTTCAGCGATGTGGTGCGCCATCCAATGAGACAGCGTGTCCCTGTTCTCGTCCCCGTCAAGCTCGGTTACGAGTCGCTTCCCCAGTTTGACCACGTCAGACAGTTGAGTAGTAGCTTCCATCGGGCATTAGCAAGAAGATTCCCGCGTAAGGGAAGGTATAACCAAGCGAGTCATCGGACTCGCTGCCGTAACGCGATCGCGCCAGATTTCGTTCCACTCGTACATCGAAGATGAGTTGCATGGAGGTCTCTGCGCAAAGCCGACGCAAGAGCGTGGGCGAAGCGGACAGGACCCTTCCGCCATCCCGCCTGCCTTCATAGTAGTCGTCCTGATTAGGGTCCTCCCATGTTCCCCACACCGAGCAGCTGATCGTTTCTTCCGCGTGACCGGATACTGGCTGACGCCAGTTTCTAAGTTCCGCGTCTGCTTCCAATCCCAACATCTGAACCAAGTCAGCAGTCGGTGCATACGGGGGGAACTCAATGGAGCCAGCCCAAGGATCGTACTGATCGAGCCCCTTCTCGATGTGAGGATCAACGATCCAACCGCGTAGTCGGAAAGGACTGTGATCAATTTCGGAATCATCTCCTGCTCTTGGCAAGTGATGCTCGAACGGACTCCGCGCGCATTGAAGTGCATGAACAAGAGCAGTGGCCCGTTCAGGTGCTACTAGGGCACTTGAAACTCGCACTTCCTCAATCCGGCGACCACAGCGTACGGCCCAGGTCCCACACACAATTGTTTGCCCATTTGGAAGGTGCAGATGCTTCTTGAAGTGGTCACGCTGAACAGAGGTGGGCCACTCCTCTTCGGATGGCATGACCAAGTCGACCCACGGCAACTGCGGTGCAGGGTCCCGCCTGTCGGCAAGCCAAGACCCATCGGGCTTAGTGAGCGCGTGACCTTTCAGCCAAGTCGTGAAGCCGTCCTCGGTGTTCTCGGGGTCGGTGTGGGCTGGCGTCGTACGAAGCAATTTGCCAGCGACGATCATGATCGCGTGATACGAAAGATAGTTGGTCAGGTTGCTGCAACGCTCGTCATCACCGTACGAGTAGCTGTTCCTGCGTTCGAAGTGTTTCCGCTTCCCGCGCTCATCCCGGTCCCAATGCCCGTTCTCCTCTAGCTGCCAGTCATCCCAGACAACGTCTCCAATCATTCGTTCGACTGTGGTTCCCGAAACTGCGAACTGTCGACCCAGATTGTCCGGCCAATGCTTCTTGAAGTCATAGCCGACAAGGAACCTGGGGTCCTCTTTCGAAGGCTTGGTGCTATGAGTATCACTATCCCTAGTCGATCGCTCATACTGTTTGGAGATGATCTGAGCGAACGGCGACCTGTTCACGGCATGAAGCTGCTCAAGCTCGCTATTGCTGATGACGCCTGACGCCGCGCGCGCGACATTGATGAGGCAGTCGGCGGCGAAGTGCCGCAGGAGGACGTGCATTTCGCGGCCGAGCGCGATTTCTCGTAGCACCGGGACATGACGCCCGACAACTGCCGGCGCTTCCTGGGCTGCTCGTGCCAATGCGATCAGTAGCCACTGCTTCGCGTGTAGCGAGTAGAAGAAAAGGGACTGGTCGGCGAATGGGCCAGAAACGGGATTTCCCAACCGCCCCGCAAGTGCATCAAGTGTTTGAATCTGACCGAAGCCGCTTAG
>NZ_JAOBSQ010000062.1:0-21898 GCF_025246485.1 Acidovorax sp. K2F | reverse complement strand
CAGTCTGGTCGGTTGGGTTGCCTCAATTGTCCTGGCAAGACGTCAACCGGGAAACGACGGTGGGGAGTATTTCAGCAGCCTGCTAGCGCAGCCATATGTTTATATTTAATGCTATCCATACCAATCAGAGGCCTACAAGCAAGAATGCTGGATTCCGGAGAAGGAGACGCCGAAATATATGATTTTGAATCCGGAAAAATGATCGCGAACAAAAATCAACTTCCAGTTGATGGAATTACGGACAAACGTCGTAGAGAAGGTTTTATTCAAGTCGTTCCGTCAGGGATCCCTGAGGAGCCAGAAATTGTTGGTCTTTGGGTAACTGTTGATAAAACATCGGATACTGGATACGCGATTCCTTATGTATCTGACGAGCTGATGAAACATCTCCAATTCCAGCGCGAATGGATTTTTCGCTACGCAGCACATCCAAACATGCAGTCAATAGATGACGCACAGGGATACAGGACATCGCCGCAAGAGTGGGCGGATCGTCAAGATAAATTTTACTGTCTGTTTCGTGATCCCACTGCAGCAAGGCTTCCAGATCGCTCACTGCCAGTATCGAGATCTAAAATGCTTCACTTATGGGGAAAGCTTTGCAGGGAAGCCGAGAAGCGTAAAAATTCACAAGCTGTCAATGGAAAAAATCGTTTGAAGCTTGTTAAAGAAGGAACGGAAAATAGCAGATATCCCATAGCAAAACACGACCTCCACTCTCTGAGGGTTTCGGGGCTTACTGATTTACTCGACAGAGGGGTGCCGCTCGGGATCGTTTCTGAATATGTGGCGGGCCATAAGACATATATGATGACACTGTGGTATGACAAGCCAACGCCAGGCGCCGTTCGTCAGGCGCTAATGCAAGCATCACAAAATATAGGCGATGAGAGTAGCGCGCTTCCTCGGTTCACAGAAGATGAACTTGGGGAAATGACTTCTTTCTTAATATCAAACCCTATTTACGAGGGCGGTTATACCGGATTCGATGCTCTCAACGACAACGCAGGACTCGTACAAGTAAGGGAAGATGGGATATGTCCGGGTAGTAGATGCGAGGAGGGCGGTCTCGATGAACGTAAGCGAATTGTTCCAGTCCCGATCGGTGACAGAGGGCCATCCTGTCCTCAATGTCGTTTCTACCTCACTGGCCCTGCATTTTTACTAGGTCAAACCATACGAGGGAATGACCTAATTCTAAAAATAAGAAATAAGGTAAGTTCGATTGCTAAAAGCCGCCAACAGATCATGGCAGCTGAAGATGACGGTCAACCTCGTAGGGCTGACATCTTGCGAGACAGAAATGACAAAGAGGAAAGACAACTTAACAATATGCTCACCGAATGGTGGCATCGAATGCGATTTTATGAAAGCTCGGTAAAAAAACTGGATGCCTATCAGAGCATTAAAAATCAAAAAAATATCTATCAATCAAGCGATTTTGACCCCATAACACTCTTTAAACAAAGGCCTCACAATCCAACGCAGTTTGGATTTGCAGAGGCTAGCGATCTCGAAATCACCCATTTCATGTCAACCTGCACAGAATTGCTCCCCTCATTTGAAGATGATGCACTGAAAGCACATCTCGACATTGAACTTGCAGTGGGAAAATTTCTAGCTCTGAGTGGTGAATCTGATTTCAGTGCACTATTCTTCAGGCTTGATGAAAAACAGCGATTGTCGACAGCAAATCTCTTGATAGATCTTATGCTCCACCTATCCAATTCGCCGCTCAAAACAAAAGAAATTCTGGAGGGAAAGTCCAGTATTAGATGTGTCCCTTCGCTGGGTGCTGGAATTAAAAATCTATTTAACGCGGTAAAGCAGATCACTCCGGAAATAAGGGCTATAAAAAAATGACTCAAGAGAGAAACGAAATCCGATTATCTTCAGCCGTTATTTTTGAAGAACTCATGATTTCCCGGAATAGTTTACGTCGCGGAAATGCTCAACGGGTAAAAAATGCATGTGATGAAATTGAGAAAGAAAGATCAGTCATCTCGGCTGCGGAAGTAGCACGACGGTGCGGGAATTTGGGCCCTGCTTATTCATCAATTTCCAACAAGGGCTCTCAGCTTGGAGTTTACGTTCGCTCACGAATTGACGAGCAAACCTTAAACAAGATCGACCGCAACATTCCCAGTGACACTATCGTCGACCGAATAGCTGATCCACTTTTACAAACTCTTGTAAGAGATCGTGAAAGCAAATCCAAATGGCTTACTAAAGAAAACTATGGTCTGAGAACTTTGTTAAAGTCTCTTAGCCCGGGGATTGATATTGACGGCCTTTTAAGAAGTCCCTCCAAGCAACCCCAAGATAGAGACTTTAATCAGCCCCAGAATTTGAAAAAAATTCCATATTTTATTGAAGGATCAAACGCATTATTAAAGCTTGTGAAGCACTTAATTGAGGAGCGAAACTATCGACAAATTAATGGAAGGTTAACAATAAACGGAAAGATTATTTTGGATGCATCTGAATTTGAGCAGATTAGAGTTGCGACCGGACTAGATATCGAACAATGGAGAAGTAGGTTCTTGCAATGATTAATTCGGATTTTTTATCACACTAACTTGGTATTTTTCAGCAGCTTAAGTGATCGACGCCTGGATATCGAAGACTCCAGACAACCAATAGCAGTTAAGCCCGGTTGCCTCGACCAGTGGCGATGAGCGCGATCGGAAAGTGCGCCGCTAAAGAGACGTTGAGGCCAAACATGTTGACTGCCGCATCAACGCAGTCGTTGTTGAAGGGAAGCGGGTGCAAGGGGCGCGACTCAGACATCTTCCGACCAAAGCCGCACCAAATCCTGGCAAACACGATCAAGTACCTCAGCAGCCGCCTCACGTGAAGGCGTGCTGGCGTATGTAAGCGCCAGCAGGGTCAAGGGATGAACCTGCATCACAGAGGCAATCTGCTCCAACTTGCCGAGGGTCGGGCTTTTTAGACCCCGCTCCAAGCCGCTCAGGTATGTGCGGCTGGACACCAGGCCAAAATCTTCCTGTGTAAGCCCACGTATCTCTCGAACTGCCTTCATGGCCTGAGGCAGGTTGTTGGAAACGCGTGACTTGGAGGGCATGCCTCCGATTACCGTCAAACGCGCACTATAGGACTACAATCTATAGTGTTCATTGCTATTTGAGAGCTTGCGGTTCGACAAGGCGACGAACAGCCGAGATTGCTTCAGCGCAAAAAATGGTGAAGCTGTACCGTGGCTAGCAATCACTGGCATGGATAAGGATGGTCCATGCCGTGGACTAGATGAAGTGAGGGCGGCAATGCAGTTGGATGACGTGTATGCGATCAACGGTTCGGGGCCCTTCGCTGTCGACGTGGCCGATGTCCGGTTTCTTGCGCGCTTTCCGGGCAGTGACGAAGAGCTTTGGGCGGCGGACATCCAGACAGGCCGACCTGGGTCTGTGTGCCGACTATTCACATCCGTTCTATTCGTAGAGGGCTCTGGCGTCGCCAGCATCTATGGCATCGCCTCGCCGGACGGATACCCGCAGGGCCTGGCGAACGGTCCGGCCTTGGGTCAGCAGGCATTCATTGCGTTTCTACGTGGTGAGAGTGCGCGCAACGAACGCCTGTTCGGTCCCACGGTCCGCATCTTTAGCTCCCACGGATACTCCAGCGAACTGCTCGTTACGAGGGCCTACATCTCAGCCCGTGGATCAACGTTAGACGCTGGAATTGGCTACCACGACACGACAGCCCGCGAATACATTCTGCGAATAGTGGAGGCAGAACGTGAAGATACTGTCAGCATTCGGCGTCGGTCTTGAGTCCCGCTAGGGAGCAATCGAGCGAATGAACTTCAATGGAGTCCACGATGATATTGACACGCGATTTGGATGTAGTTCCCGCCCGATGTCTGAGTTGTACCTGGTTGGGGGCGCTAAGGCCACCTGTCGAGGAGTCCAACTGCCCCAACTGCAACGCTCTTGTGAGTCCTCTGCGCCAGAAAGGTCTGGACAACCTTCGCGGGTACTACCGACTCCTTGGCAAGTTAGGCTTCTCAATGCAATTCACGCGTGATCAACGCGTCGCTGAATGCGAACGTTTAGAGCGCTTCTTTGAGAGCATTGGAAGGCCGCTATGAGCCTCGCTCACCTGAAGCGAAGCGCCCGACTCCCTATGCATACTGCCATCCCCGTAGTGGTGCTAGATGCCTAGTTGGAACAGTTGCAGACACGCATGAATGCGGGAGAGATCGATTGCAACCCCATAAGATCCGCATATCCGGCTCTTTTTGAGCCACATGTTAGCATCGGGAACGTTTTATGTACTTCAAAAAATGGCTCTCGATCTTCAAGCGCTCACCCAGGCTCAGCGGGACCGGTTGGCTCTAATTGAACTGCGCGTCCGATTTTTAGGAGAGGTGCGCAGGCAGGATCTCTTTGGCCGCTTTGGCATCCAGGCGGCGGCAGCTTCGAGGGACTTGGCGACCTACAAAGACCTGGCACCAGGCAACCTCGACTACGACAGCAAGAACAAGGTCTACGTGCGCGCCAACTTGTTCCGGCCGCTCTTCGACTTCTCGCCGGCCCGTGTGCTGACCTGGTTAACGCGAGGCTACGGGGATCAGGAGCCCGTCAAGCAGCGCCCTCTGATTGCCTCCGAGCCGGCGATAGAGATCAACGACCCAAGCCTCGACGCTTTGTCGGTGATTACGCGCGCGATCCATCGCAGGTCAGCTGTCCACATCAGCTATCGGGCTGTGAGCAGCGGCATGACGTCGCGCGTCATCGTGCCTTTTGCTTTGGCCGACAGCGGTAGCCGTTGGCATGTCCGTGCGTATGATCGACGCTCCCAAGAGTTTCGTGACTTCGTTCTGGCCCGCATCGCTGATGCCCGCTTCGAAAGTGGGCTGATCGCCGACGAAGAGTTGCCTGAGCACGACATCCAGTGGAACCGGATCGTTGAGCTGGAGATGGTCCCACACCCCGCCAACATGAGCAATCCAGACACCATCGAAGCGGAGTACGGCATGACCGACGGGATGCTGGTCTCTCGTGTCCGCGCTGCGTTGGTGGGCTACATGCTGCGACGCTGGAACGTGGACTGCACGCCCGATCACAGTCTCCGTGGCGGGGAGAACCATCTCTGGCTGAAGAACCGGCAAGCGCTCTACGGCGTGACGAATCTCATTCTTGCGCCCGGCTACGCTGAATCCAACCAGCAACGATGATGGCCATGAAGCGTAAACACCCAGCGGCACGCCTGCGAGCGATGCGGCAACAAGGACAGAGGGCAGCACGATGCTGAAGCTCGAACAAATCCAGAAGAACGCCGCCATCTCGGGGCTTGAGCCCGGGCAGGTAGTGCGGATCGTCACGACCGAGCCGGTGGGTGACAACGCGTTGACCGTCTACTACAAGACCGCCGACGGAAAGCTGCTGGAGCGGATGCTGTTTCGTACAGACGAGGCCAACCTGTCGTTGGCCGAGGCCGGGCGTCCTTGGGCTTTTGACGCACCTGGTGAGGATTTCAAGCTTGCCACCGAAGCCTATCGGATCAGCTTGGCTCACTTGTTCGATCCGATGATGGCCGTTCACACGTCAAACGTGGAGCCGCTGCCGCACCAGATCACGGCGGTCTACGAATCGATGCTGCCTCGCCAGCCACTGCGCTACGTGCTGGCAGACGACCCCGGCGCCGGCAAGACCATCATGGCTGGCCTGTTCATCCGCGAACTGCTGATGCGCGCTGATGCCAAGCGGGTGCTGATCGTGGCGCCGGGCAGCCTGGTCGAGCAGTGGCAGGACGAAATGTTCGAGAAGTTCGGTCTGACGTTCTCGCTGTTCTCGCGCGAGCAGGTCGAGCAGTCCCGCAGCGGCAACCCTTTCGACGACATCGACCTGATGGTTGCTCGGGTCGACCAACTCGCCCGTGCTGAGGACCTTCAAGAGAAACTGCGTCTATCGCACTGGGACTTGGTGGTCGTCGATGAAGCGCACAAGCTGTCGGCCAACTACTTCGGCAACAAAGTCAACAAGACGAAACGATTCCAGCTCGGTGAGCTGCTGGGCTCCATCACGCGGCACTTCCTGCTGATGACCGCCACACCTCACAACGGCAAGGAAGAGGACTTCCAGCTGTTCATGTCGCTGCTGGATGCCGACCGCTTCTACGGCAAGTTCCGTGACGGTGCACACAAGGTCGACGTCAACGATCTTATGCGACGCATGGTCAAGGAAGACATGCTGCGATTCGATGGTACGCGTCTCTTTCCTCCACGGCTCGCGTACACCGTCAACTACAAGCTGTCGGATCTTGAGGCAGCGCTGTACGAAGCCGTGACCGAGTACGTTCGAAACGAGTTTGACAACGCAGAACGGCTCGCTGACGGAGGGCGCAAGGGTACCGTCGGCTTCGCTTTGACCTCCCTGCAGCGCCGACTTGCTTCCAGCCCCGAGGCAATCTATCAGTCACTCAAGCGCCGCCGAAACAAACTCAAGCGACGCGTTGAGGAAGAAAAGCTGGGCCAGCGTGGGCGGTCACTTGCCGAGACACTCGTCGGCACCAGTGCAAACGGCGGTCCGGATGACATCTGGGAATCTGCAGACGCACTCTCGCCTGACGACTATGAGAACTTCGAGGAAGCTGTCGTCGATCAGGCCACGGCTGCGCAGACCATTCAGGAGCTTGAGGCCGAGATCATCATCCTTGAAGCCTTGGAGGAGCAGGCGCGCCAAGTCGTGCACTCTGGGCAGGATCGCAAGTGGGACGAACTCTCTCGCTTGCTGCAAGACACGCCCGAGATGCACGACGCTGCAGGTCGACAGCGCAAGCTGATCATCTTCACCGAGCATCGCGACACGCTGAACTACCTCGCCACCAAAATCCACGGTCTGATTGGGAGCGAGGAGGCCGTGGTCATGATTCACGGCGGGGTCAAGCGCGAAGATCGCCGGAAGGTTCAGGAGCTGTTCCGCAACGATCCTGCCTCGCGCGTGTTGCTGGCCACCGATGCGGCGGGCGAAGGCGTGAACTTGCAGAACGCCAACCTGATGGTCAATTACGACCTTCCTTGGAACCCGAACCGCCTGGAACAGCGCTTCGGACGTATTCACCGCATCGGCCAGACAGAGGTCTGCCACCTGTGGAATATGGTGGCAGCGGAGACCCGTGAAGGCGACGTGTTCCAGCGCCTGTTCGAGAAGTTGGAAGTGGAACGCGAAGCCCTCGGAGGCCGCGTTTTTGACATCCTGGGCGAGGTGTTCGAGGACCGCAGCCTCAAAGACCTGCTGATCGAAGCCATTCGCTACGGTGCCGATCCCGAGGTTCGTGCCCGCCTTCTGCAGAAAGTCGAAGGCGCCCTGGATACCCACCATCTCGAAGAGATTATTAAGCGCAACGCTCTGTGCGAAGAGGTGATGGACGAACGACGGCTGTTCGCTGTGAAGGAGGAGATGGAGAAGGCCGAGGCCCGCAAGCTCCAACCCTTCTTCATCCGATCCTTCTTCAATCAAGCCTTCGAGCAGATCGGTGGGGAGTTGCGCCCACGCGAGTCGGGCCGCTACGAGATTACGAACGTCCCGGCCAACATCCGTGAGCGCGACCGCCAGATCACTGGCCGCGACCGCCGCAACGCCGACCCTGTGCTGCGCCGCTATGAGCGCGTCTGCTTCGAGAAGCAGTTCGTGCGTTTGACCGACCGCGTCGGTGCGCCGATGGCGAGCCTGCTGCACCCTGGTCATCCATTGATGCAGTCAGTGACTGACCTGGTGCTCGAAGTCCATCGCAACAAGCTCAAGCAAGGCGCTGTATTGGTGGACCCCAGCGACATGGGACTGACACCGAAGGTGATGTTCATCATCGACCACTCGGTGAGGGAAGGTGGCGACCCAGTGCAGGTGGTTTCACGTCGCATGCAGTTCGTTGAGATCGACCCAAAAGGCAACGCGATCAATGCGGGGTGGGCGCCCCACCTCGACCTCGCACCTTTGGCCCCTGCTGATCTTGCCTTGGTCGAGGACGTGCTGACTGCCCCCTGGATTGCCAAGGATCTGGAACACGTGGCTCTGGCCCATGCATCCGCGCATCTTGTGCCCGAACACTTTGACGAGGTCCGGGCCCGCCGCGAGAAGACGGTGGACAAGACCTTGGCCGCCGTGCACGAGCGCCTGGTCAGGGAGATCAACTTCTGGTCTGACCGATACATCAAGCTGCAGGACGACATCGCAGCCGGTAAGGACGTGCGGCTGACGCTGGAGAACGTTCGCCGAACCATCGACGACCTCACAGCTCGCCGCGAGTCGCGCGAGAAAGACCTACTGGCGATGCGCCACGTCATCTCCGCTACGCCGGTGATCTTGGGTGGCGCCCTTGTCATTCCCGCCGGCTTGCTGTTGCAGCGCAAGGGGCAGCCCGGCTGGACAGCCGATGCTGCCGCCCGGGCCCGCGTGGAGCAGATCGCGATGCGCGCCGTGATGAACGCCGAGCGCGCTCTCGGGCACGAGGTCATCGACGTGTCGGCGGAGAAGTGTGGATGGGACGTCACCAGCCTGCCCAAAGCGCCGGACGGCCGACTCTTGCCATCGCGCCACATTGAGGTCAAGGGCCGTGCCAAAGGGCAAACCACGATCACCGTCACACGTAACGAGATCCTCTATGGGCTCAACCAAGCCGACAAATTCATCTTGGCTGTCGTTTTGGTGGATGGTGAGCAGCATGAAGGACCGTTCTACGTGCAAGAGCCGTTCACGCAAGAGCCCGATTGGGCCGTAACGAGTATCAACCTCGATCTTGAGCAACTGCTTGATCGTGCCTATCGCGCAGGATAGAAAGAAAAAGAATGACCGCTATAAAGAGTCCTAAGAAGCTAATCGAAGTTGCCTTGCCGTTAGACGCGATCAACGAGGAGGCAGCGTTAAGAAAGCGAAAGGCCCCAGGGGGGTATCCGACAACGCTTCATAAATGGTGGGCCCAGCGCCCGGTTGCGGCTGCGCGCGCGGTTCTTTTTGCCCAGTTGGTGAATGATCCTGGCGGCGAGCGAGGCTACTTTGCAGGAATGACCAAGGCGCAAGCAGCGGCTCGAAGAGAAGAGCTGTTTGAAATCATTCAAGAGTTGGTTAAGTGGGAGAGCACAAACAATCAGAGCGTTCTTGAGCGAGCACGGGCAGAAATCCGAAGGAGTTGGGAAGAAACCTGCCGCTTAAACAGGTCCCACCCTCAGGCGGCCGAGTTGTTTGATCCAACTCGCCTGCCCGTCTTTCACGATCCCTTTGCAGGAAGTGGTGCGATCCCGCTGGAGGCACAACGCTTGGGCATGGAAAGCTACGGCTCGGACCTAAACCCTGTGCCAGTGACGATCAATAAGGCGATGATCGAATTGCCGCCACGCTTCGCTGGATACGAACCAGTTGGACCGGCGTTGGTAGGTCAAAGGCAGAGGCGACTCGAGGATTCGTGGGCCGGTGTAACCGGAATGGCCGAAGACGTACGACGTTATGGAGCGTGGATGCTCGATGAGGCCCGCCGGCGCGTGGGCCATCTGTATCCGTCCATCACCGTCACTTCCGCCATGGTCGCAGAACGGCCGGATCTAGGTGCACTCTTAGGGAAAGATCTTCCCGTTGTCGCTTGGTTGTGGGCAAGAACAGTAAGAAGCCCCAGCCCCGCCTTCTCTCACGCAGATGTCCCACTTGTATCGACCTTCGTGCTTTCAAGCAAAGCAGGAAAGGAGAGCTACGTTGTGCCGATCATTAGGGGCGATACGTATAGATTTGACGTTCGTTTTGGAAAGCCGGATGGTCAAGCATCGCAAGGGACCAAGGAGGGCCGTGGCGGACACTTCCGGTGCATTTTGAGTGATGCCCCGATACCCGTCACATACATTCGAACCCAGGGCCAAGCGGGTACGTTGGGGCAACGCCTAATGGCAATCGTCGTTGAGGGTATGCGTGGTCGCATCTACTTGAGTCCAACACCAGAGCATGAGTCGGCAGCCCTCGCCGCCACTCCTGAATGGCGGCCGGATGTGGAAATTAATCACAACCCTCGCGATATCCGGACACAACTCTACGGATTGAGAAAGTACGGCGATCTTTTTACATCCCGTCAGCTGGTTGCTCTTGGGACACTTTCTGATCTCGTCGGCGCTGCCATTGTGAAGTGTCGAGAGGACGCTATAGCGTCGGGCAAAGACGATGGAGTCTCTCTAGAGGCTGGAGGCACGGGTGCCACTGCATATGCAGAGGCTATCGGTGTGTATTTGGCATGCGCGGTGAGCAGACTTGCCGACTATGGGTGCTCACTGGCTACATGGCGCCCCAAAGACAATGCCATGAGATCGGGGATGCCGAAGCAGGCCCTTCAGATGTCCTGGGATTTCGCTGAGGGGTCGCCATTTGCAAGTTCAAGTTCAGGATTCCTTGATTGCTGCCAAGTCGTTGCAAAAGTGGTTGAGACGGCCTTGTTGTCTTCTCCACCTGGACATGCATTTCAAGAAAGTGCGACGTCCTCTGCGTTTCCCCTACCGCTGAGCAACGCGGTCATCAGCACCGATCCGCCGTACTACAACAACATTAGCTACGCCGACCTGTCTGACTTTCTGTACGTCTGGTTGCGTCGCTGCTTGCGATCAGTATTTCCGGGGCTGTTCGCTACTATGACGGTGCCCAAAGCTGAAGAGCTTGTTGCTACGCCATACCGGCATGGTAGTGCGGAAATGGCTGAAGCTTTCTTCATGGAAGGAATGACCTCTGCTTTTAGATCTCTCCTTCTTCGAACCCACCCAGCTTTCCCAACGACGATCTATTACGCCTTTAGGCAATCCGAAACGGAGGACGTTGCGGGAACCTCTAACACGGGTTGGGAAACGTTCTTGCAAGCTGTTGTTGATGCGGGGTTCACGGTCACCGGCACTTGGCCAATGAGAACTGAGGGGGACAACCGGCAAGTCGGAAACAACGCGAACGCGCTCAGCTCCAGCATCATTTTGGTCTGTCGAAGGCGGCTGGCCGATGCGCCCGTAGTTGGACGAAGAGATTTTATTCGTGAGCTGAATGCGACATTGCCAGAAGCGCTTGATGAGATGACTCGCGGCGGCGTGAGCTCACCTGTCAAGCCGGTCGACTTATCACAAGCGATCATTGGCCCTGGCATGGCGATCTTTAGCCAGTACGCAGGCGTACTCGAGGCAGACGGCACATCGATGCGGGTAAAGGCCGCGCTGCAACTGATCAACCGATTCTTTGCTGAAGACGACTTTGATCATGACACGCAGTTTTCTTTGCACTGGTTCGAGCAGCACGGCTGGGCTACTGGCAAGTTCGGCGAGGCCGATGTGCTCGCGCGTGCGAAAGGGACCAGCGTCGCGGGTCTGCAAGCCTCAGGCGTAGCCCAGTCCGGGAAGGGCGATTTGCGTCTGCTGCGCTTTGCGGAATTGCCTCGCGGATGGTCGCCAGAGTCAGACCGTCGACTGTCTATTTGGGAGGCTTTACACCACCTGATCCGCTCACTGAATCAGGAGGGAGAAGCGGCGGCTGGGGCTCTTTTGGCGCGGATGCCTAGTCATGCCGATTCCATCCGAGCATTGGCCTATCGCCTTTACACGCTGTGTGAACGCAAGAGTTGGACCGACGACGCTCGCGCGTACAACGAAATCGTGACTGCCTGGGCCAGCATTGAGCAAGCCGCCACAGAGGCTGGCGTCATCGGTGCGCAGTCGCAGTTGGACATCTAAAGGAGGAACGTTATGCCGGAAACTGCCTGGCCCTACCCCGGTTCGCGCTGGTGGAAGTTTGACTTCCACACACATACGCCGGCTTCCACAGACACGCCGTGGCATCGCAACGGGTTGACGTTGACGCCGCAGGACTGGTTACTGAAGTACATGGCGGCGGGTATCGACTGCGTCGCAGTGACTGACCACAACAGCGGCGCTTGGATCGATCCGCTGAAGGCAGCATATGCGGAGATGAAGGCCCTGGCTGATGGCGGGCAAGCGCCTGCTGGCTTTCGTGAACTGACATTGTTCCCTGGCGTCGAGATTTCGGTCAGTGGCGGATTCCATCTGCTGGCGATTTTCGATCCCACTCAGACAACGCGCACCATCACCGACCTGCTGGCGGCTGTTCGCTACCAAGGCACGGATGGAGACAGCGACGGCGTGACGAGAGAAGGCCCAGAGGATGTCTTCCAGGCCGTCTTGGCAGCGGGCGGTATTCCAATACCCGCACATGCTGACCGGCCCGACGACGGTGGCAAGGGCCTCTTGGCGCGACGCAACGACAGCAATGCAAGCCGTCTGGACGCGAACACGCTGCGGGGCATCTTCGACAGTGCGCAACTCCTCGCGGTCGAGTGGGAAGACATGACCCGGAACGCGCCGACTTGCGTGCAGGCGCAGGTTGACAAGCTGGCACGAGTCCTTGGCAGTGATTGCCACACCTTCCAGGGCCCCGGCGCCCCTGGCAGCCGCTACACCTGGGTCAAAATGGGAAGCCCCAGGCTCGAAGGCTTGCGACTGGCGCTGCTGGACGGCAATGGAATATCCATCCGCCGCAGTGACGAAGGCGCTTTCGATCCGTTTCGTGTGCCGGCTCACTTGGTCACGGCCATTGAAATTGAGCACGCACGCTTCATGGGCAACGGGGCACCGGCCCGGTTGGCATGCTCTCCTTTCTTCAATGCCGTTGTGGGTGGCCGCGGCACGGGAAAATCTACCGTGGTTCACGCGCTGCGTCTGGCCGCGCGTCGAGATCAGGAACTGGCCGCATTGCCGGCAGGCAGCGAACCGCGAACACAGTTTGAGGCGTTCCGAAAGGTGGCCAATGGCCGCGATGACAAGGGGGCGGTTCGCGCCAACACCGTGATTCGCGTCGAATGGCAGCACGAAGCGGATCGGCGGCGGCTGCTGTGGCGAGCCGACGGTCAAGGCACCGTGGTGGAGGAGTGGCGTGGTGGTCGCTGGGAGCCCTCTGCCAGCCAGAGCGTCAATGCAGCACGGTTCCCACTGCGCATCTTTTCTCAGGGGCAGATTGCGGCTTTGGCCGGAGGTGGGCGGCAGACCTTATTAGGCATCATCGACGAGGCAGCCCAGATCGAGCCGTTAAGACAGACGGTTGAGGAAGCCCGTCGCACCTACTTCACTCAGCGCGCGCGCTTGCGTGAGATGGACGGTAAGCTGGCTGGGTTGGCCGAAGTAGATCGGAAGTTGGAGGAGTCGGGACGGAAGTTGGCTGCTCTTTCACAGGCTGATCACGCTGCCGTTCTTCGCGCCTACGCCCAGGCCCAACATCAAGCTCGCGAAGTGAAGGGCGTTCTCGAGCAGTTGAACGCCGCAACCAAACGCATTGCCGACTTGCCAGAGCAACTGGTGTTGGATGACTGGTCGAGCCAACACTTCACCGAGCAGGATGCAGATCTGCTTTCCTGGCGTCAGGGGCTTGATGCGCAGCTTGAACAGGTTCGCATTGAGTTGCTGGAGCGCGCGCGCAAGCTGGCCGCGGTGGTCGAGTCCGCGCAGGCTGATGAACGGTATGTGCAGTGGCGGGAGCGTGCGCAGGCGGCTCAGCAAGCGCACTCAGCACTTCAACAGCAACTAGTAGCGCAAGGCGTCAGCGACCCGCAGGCCTTTGCCCGCTTGACTCAGGAGCGCCAGCAATTAGAAGCACAGCGCAAGACGCTGCAGCAGATGCAAGGCGACCGCCAGGCCCTGGTGACGCAGATCGATGCGCAACGCGCATTGTTCGATGAGAAGCGGCGTGCCGTGACGCAGGCCAGGGCAGCCTTTGTCCAGCAGGCTCTGGACCGGAACCCCTATGTTCGGATATCAGTCGTGCCTTTCGGCTTCGAAGCCAAGCAGCTCGAACGCGAGCTGCGAGAGCTGATCGACGTCACCGATGACCGGTTTGCCGACGACATCCTGAACGACGATGCATCGGGTGGGATGGCCTTCGATCTGGCGCAGGCCGACGACGCTGCGAAGGCTCAGGTGGTCGAAGCAGTCCGCCAGCGCTTGCTGACGACCGATGCCAACCTAGGCGGTCGCCTACGCAACTATCTGCAGCGGCAGCATGAAAAGCCGGAGTTTGCTGATCGCATTTCGACCTGGTCCCCCGAGGATGACTTGCGCATCGAGTATCAGCGCGATGGCCGGTGGACCGCCATCAGCCAAGGGTCACAAGGGCAGCGTTCGGCTGCGTTGTTGGCTTTCCTGCTGGCCTTCGGTGAAGAGCCCATCGTGCTGGATCAACCCGAGGACGACTTGGACAACCACCTGATCTACGAGCTGATCGTTCAACAGATCAGGGAAAACAAGCTGCGACGTCAACTGATCGTTGTGACGCACAACCCGAATGTGGTGGTGAACGGGGACGCCGAGCTGGTGCACGTAATGGAGTTCGGCCGAGGGCAATGTTTTGTGCAGCAAAGCGGTGCTTTGCAGGACAAGGCGGTGCGCGATGAGGTCTGTCGTGTGATGGAGGGAGGCCGCGATGCCTTCGAACGCCGCTGGAAGCGGCTTGGCCGGGAGGTTTGACATGTTTGCAACACGCAGTGAATTGCTGGAAAAAATCAGGCTCGGTGAGGACACGTTCCTCGAACTCAAGGAGGTGAAGTTCGCGGGAGGGAAGGTCAGAGGGCCGTCGCAGGAAGGATTGGCTGATGAACTGGCAGCGTTTGCCAACAGTTCGGGCGGCGTGCTGCTGCTCGGCGTGGAGGACACGAGCCGTGAGGTGCTGGGCATTCCGGTAGACAAGCTCGACGATGTGGAACAACTGGTCCGCCAGGCGTGTGAGCAGTCCATCAAGCCACCACTGGCGCCCATCATCGAACGCATGACATTGCCTGATGGCAGCGGTGTTGAGCAGCCAGTCCTCCGGCTGGCGATTGAGCGCAGCCTCTTTGTGCATCAAAGCCCTGGTGGTTACCTGCATCGAGTTGGCTCATCCAAGCGCCCGATCGCGCCGGATCAGCTGGCGAGGCTGTTCCAGCAGCGCAGCCAGTCCCGTTTGATTCGTTTTGATGAAACGCCAGTGCCTCGGGCCACGTTGGGCGACTTGAACGAAGCGCTGTGGAGGCGGTTTGCACCTCAGCGCAGTAGTGATGCGCCCGAGGTGCTGATGAGCAAGCTCGCGATGGCTGCCCGTGATGAACAAGGCGAGTGGCGCCCCACCGTCGCGGGCCTCCTGCTGGGTAGTTCGGTTGCCCAGCAGTTCCTGCCTGGCGCGTTCATCCAGGCTGTAGCCTATCAAGGCAAGGATGTCGTGCCCACCGGTGAGGGGGCGTATCAACGTGATGCTCAGGACATCGTGGGGCCTCTGGATCAGCAGATCCTCGAAGCCTGCGCGTTCGTGCGCAAGAACATGCAAATGGCTGCGCGCAAGCTTGCGCAAGGTGGGCGTGAGGATCTTCCTCAATTCGATATGTTGGCAGTCTTCGAGGCGGTCACCAATGCAGTGGCTCACCGGGACTACTCGATGGCAGGCGCGAAGGTGCGCTTGCGCTTGTTTGATGACCGGCTGGAGCTGTACTCACCTGGCATGTTGCCCAACACGATGACGCCCGAAAGCCTGCCCTTCAGGCAGGCGGCCCGCAACGAGGCACTGACCAGCCTGCTGGCGCGCTGCCCGATCGTCGACGACACACTGGCGGCTCACCGACAGCACATCATGGACAAGCGCGGCGAGGGTGTGTCCATTGTCCTGGAGACGAGTGAACGCCTTTCTGGCAAACGCCCGGAGTACCAACTTAGCGATGACAGCGAGCTGAAGTTGACGATCTTCGCCGCAGCTACGGAGCAAGAAGCATGAGTTTGAAACCTTGGCGCGAAGTCGCCGTTCCTCACGAGGACGTGCTCAAGGGCACGTTCCAGCAGGCCGAGTTTGCGGCCGATCTGTCGCGCGTGCACGCAGGTACAGCTACGGCCGAATATCAGAATCCAGCACTGTTCTTCCAGCGCACCTTCATCACGGAGGGCATGCGTCTGCTGCTTGATTCGGTGGTTCGGCGCCTTGCTGGTAGGGGCGGCGACCCCGTGATTCAGTTGCAGACCGCGTTCGGCGGCGGCAAGACCCATACGATGCTGGCGGTGTACCACCTTGCCAAAGGCGAGGTGCCTGCCAGCGATCTTCAGGGCTTGGGCGAGATCCTCGGTGCAGCACAAATCGTGGAGCTGCCGCGTGCGCGCGTTGCGGTATTGGATGGCATCAAGTCGTCGCCCAACCAGCCATTGCTGCGCGAGGGACAGGCGATCCGCACGCTTTGGGGTGACCTGGCTTGGCAGCTTGGCGGCGCTGAAGGTTACGCACTGGTAGCTGACGCCGATGCGTCCGGCACCTCTCCCGGCAAGGCTGTGCTGGAAACGCTTCTGGCGCGTTGCGCACCATGCGTGATCCTGGTCGACGAATTGGTGGCTTACGTGCGGCAGTTCGAGGAAGGCAAGGCCCTCAGCGGCGGTACCTTCGACTCCAACATGTCGTTCGTGCAGGCATTGACCGAGGCACTGAAGGCTGTGCCTACGGCGGTGCTGTTGGCATCGCTGCCCGAGTCGGACAAGGAAGCAGCCGGCCAGCGCGGCGTGAAGGCGCTTGAGGCTCTTGCTCACTACTTCGGCCGCGTGCAGGCACTTTGGAAGCCGGTGGCCACCGAGGAGGCTTTCGAGATCGTTCGGCGGCGTCTTTTCACGTCGATCAACGACAGGCTGGCGATGGAATCTGTGTGCCGCGCATTCGCTGATTTCTACACCAGCAACCGAGACGACTTTCCGCAGGAAACGCAGGAGAGTCGCTACTTTGATCGACTTGTACACGCCTACCCCATACACCCCGAGGTGTTTGACCGGCTCTATGAGGATTGGTCCACGCTCGACGGTTTCCAGCGCACTCGGGGCGTGCTGAAACTGATGGCCAAGGTGATCCACCGCTTGTGGAGGGATGGAAACAACGACCCATTGATCATGCCGGGCAGCCTCCCGCTGTACGACGCGGACGTGCGTAACGAGGTGATCTATCACTTGCCTCAGGGCTGGGATCCGGTCATCGAGAGAGACGTGGACGGCGAGCGCGCCGAAACGACCGAGATCGAGAACAAAGACACCCGCTTCGGTAGTGTGCAGGCATGCCGTCGCTCAGCGCGGGCGGTGTTTCTGGGCAGTGCACCCAGCACGACGAACCAGCTGGTTCGTGGACTGGAGCTGGACCGTGTCATGCTTGGCGTCGTTCAGCCAGGGCAGCAGATCGGGCTGTTCAAGGATGCGCTGCGCCGTCTTGGCGACCGGCTGCACTATCTAAATCATGCCAACAACCACTTCTGGCTTGATACGCGGCCGAACCTGCGTCGAGAGATGGAAGAGCGCAAGCGCCGCTTCCAGGACAAGGAAGACGTGTTCCCCACAGTCCGTGAGCGCGTGCAGCGCGGCTTTGCAAGCGGTGTGTTCGGTGGTGTCCATGTCTTTACCGACAGCGGCGACGTTCCCGATGACTGGGCTTTGCGCTTGGTGGTCCTTCCGCCCGACGCTGCTTTCAGCAAAAGTGGCCAAAGCCTTGCCATCGATCGTGCGACGGAGATCCTGAAGAGGCGCGGTGACCAGCCCCGTTTCAAGCAGAACCGATTGATCTTCCTAGCGGCCGACTATGACAGCGTCAGTCGGCTGAAAGATCATGTGCGCTCCTACTTGGCGTGGCGCAGCATCGTTGCCGATTACAAGGAGAACCGCATCGTTCTCGACAACCTGATGGCCAAGCAGGCAGCAGGCAGCCTTGAAACAGCCGAGGACACGGTGCGCCGCATGATCCGCGAGACATACAAATGGATCGTGGCGCCCATGCAGGAGGCGCGGCCCGGCAAAGGCTTGTCTGATCTGCGGTGGGAACACTTCCAGGTCAACCCGGGCGCGCAAAACTGGGCGCAGGAAGTCGAACGCGTGCTCAAGGAGAATGAACTGCTCATCAACGAGTGGGCACCGATTCACTTGTCCAAGGTTCTGAAGGATTGGTTCTGGAAGGACGACACCAAGGAAACCAGCGCACTCAACGTCTGGCAGCAGAGCTGCCAACAGCTGTACCTGCCGCGATTGAAAGATGACACGGTCTTTCAGCTGACGATGACAGCCGGGGCGGAAAGTCGCGACTTCTTCGGCTTCGCGCAGGGCAAAGACGATGGTCGCTATGTCGGGTTTAGCTACGGCAAGCGCACTTCGCTGATCATGGATTCGTCTCTGCTGCTGATCGAGCCGTTTGCGGCAGCCGCCTATATGGAGGCACTGCGCGCTGCAGAAGAGGCTTCGCGTGTGAAGGCGGCCGAGGCTGGCGGTGGCGCATCGCCGACCAGTGTTCCAGCGGACGGCGGCGTGCCTCGTGTTGAAGATTCAGCCAAAGGTGAATATCGTTCCGGGTCGTCGGCCGCCGGGCAGGCCGCAAAGAAGCAGTTTTACGCGAGCATTGAGCTCGACCCGTTCCTGGCAAAAAAACAGTTCGCAGATCTGGTTGATGAGGTCGTTCAGCAGTTCACGACTCGCCCCGGGGTGAAGGTGAAGATTGCCATCGAGATACAAGCCGAGGCATCCACTGGCTTCGATGAGGGGTTGCAGCGGGCTGTGAAGGAGAACTGCAACGTGCTGAAGTTCAAGAATGCCGAGTTTGAGTCAGGAGAGTGATGGCGAAGGACATCAATCCATCCAATGCCGAGCAGCCCGCTGCAAAGAAGAAGGTGCTCAACCTTGATCAGCTGTTCATGCCAGCCACAGCCGTATCGACATCCGTCGGTACGTTGTATCTGTACGGGCTGCGCACTTCGGACCTGAGCGCCTTAGCAGCGCTTCCCGATGAAGAGCCTGCTGACCGCATCCGGGCTTTCCTACCCCACATAGCGAGCCGGGTCGAGGCCAAAGGCTTCAAGGACGAACGGCCGCCGCTGGCAACTGCGGATGTTGATCAGCTCTCCAACCCAGACTGGGAGCAGATCTCAGCGGTCTACGCCGAGATGCTTCTTCGCGGTTCATCCGACGGGGATGATTCCTCAGGAAGGCCCGAGCGGGAAGCCTCTGAGCCAGCGGTAGCTTTCCTGGACCGACTACTCAAACATGAAGTCCAGGTGCAGTCCCTACAGCTGCGGAGGATGCGCGAGAAGATGCTGGAATCGACCAGCAGCATCTTCGATCAGGTTCGAAAAAGCTCCTCGGCCTTGGGCTCAACCTTGTCCGCATACGATCAGTTCACGAAGCGTGCACCGCCGGTCGAGATTCGTGCGCCGAACATGGATCACTTCCATGCGATGAACGAACAGTTCGCTCGTCAAGCTCGTGAGCGAGCTGAAGAGCTTGAGATGGTCAGGCTGACCGGGAAGATGACCGCTGAGTCAGCCAAAACGCTCAAGGATCTTGCGGAGGCGGCGACGTTCCTTCTTGAGCAGTTGAACGAGCGCGACAAAAAGGCCGATCAGTCGACTCGTAAACAAATCAGCATTGCGGTTTGGTCGGTGGGCGTGTCTGCGGTCTTGGCCTTGTTTGCACTCATTGTTTCGGGCTTGGCCTACTACCAGGACAAGGACAACAACCTTGCTGGCGACCAGTGGCAGTCAGAACTCATAGCCGCCGTTCGAGAAGGCAATAGCCAAAGTGCTGATGCCAAGAATGAGGCTCAGCGCTTGCGCGCGCAAATTGCGGAGCTTGAAGAAAAAATCGCAATGCTCAAATCGATCCAGGGCGGCAATTTGAAGGATGGTGTTGTGACGCCAGCTTTGCCGCGACGTGATGACGCGGGAGCGCCGCGACCATGACGAAATTCCTCGGCCGCGAGGTTTTTCCCGGTAGCTCAGTGTGTTGGTTCCATAGTTCCACTGGAGAGTGTTTACCTTATCTTTCAAGTCGTAGCTCATTGCATCAAGACGGGGCGAGCGTATACCGAAGAACGAAAATTTCCGAATCTAAGGTTTGCAACAGTTGAGTTAAGTCGATGCCCTAAGTTTAGATGTCGAAAAGATAATCGCTCCATTGAAGAATCCAGCTTCTTCACATAAGGAGCCATCGGAAATTATCCAGCCTTTAAATGAGCATTGGGCACTTGTATGGAAGTCCCATTTCTCCGTTGCGACACCAAGCCAGTGTAAAAACCCATCGACCAAGTTATCCTGTGCCTGCACCAACCGCCACCGCCAGATGATTCCCACGACTTCCTACTCGATTGTCCACCAGAAGTACTTGGCAGCGATGAATTGGATGACAGGTCTGGGGATAAATCTCCAGATTGGGCGCACGTCCAATTATGAAAAGGTCATGGGCTACTGGAAGGATGCATACCTCACAGCCTCGATCGACGAAGCGAACGCAGCGTTTCCAGACTTCGTGAGCTCCCTGTTTGAAATTGTAGAGTTCACACGAATCCATGAGGCTCTGCAGGATGTGCCAGCGCGTGAATTGACCTCCGTGATCGACAAGCTGAAAAAAGCAGTCAATGGCCCCGTCAATGTGGCAAATGAAACCCCGAAATCAACGGCCGCACGCAATTTCCTGTTTGAGGCTAGCGTAGCCGCCATGGCCCATCGACCGGCGCGCAACGTAGAGGCCATATTGAATGCGCGTAGCGACACCGGCATCAAGATCGAAGAGCGCAAAATTTGGGTTGAGTGCAAACGCGTGACCTCAGAACAGGCGTTGGAGGGCAACTTGCGCAAGGCCTGCTCCCAGCTTCAGGACACATTCAAGGCTGAGGTGGGGTCAGGTCATCGGGGGATCGTCGCGATGGACGTGTCAAAGATCCTTAATCCCCGGGGAGATCTCCTTGTGGCCAGGAACGACGATGAGCTCGAAAGCGCGGTAGCGCGTTTGCTGCAGGATTTCAGCGACAAGCACTCTGGCCTTTGGCAGCGCGTATACGCCGAGAAAAGCCGGAAGATCATCGGAACAATTTTTAGGCTGTCATGTCTGGCGACGTCTGAATCAAGGAGGATGGTGATTCAGTGCTCCCAATGGGCGGTAAGCCCAAGAGCAGACGCCTCAGCTGCGGACGTGCAGATTCAATACAGACTGGTGGAGGCCTTGTCGCAAGATCCCTGAAGCATGCACAGGCAATGCGCCAACGAAAAATGGGCCTGAAGCACCTTCTCGGGATCCACCGAGGGAAGACCCATATGAGGTTCTGGTGTGCCTGCTGGAGCACAGGCCTTGAAAGGCTGCAGCCCTGGCCGCAGCGGTGGGGAAAGGGGCGCCTTACTTTGGTGCTCACGGTGCCAGCGATGCTGGTCAAGCTGGCAGCGTCGGCGCTACGGCTTTCTATAGGGCAATACGATGTGGAGCATCGTATTGGACGCCACGCGCAGTTCCTACCTGTTGCGAGAATTTAATGAGTCCGCCCTGAACAATCTGCAAGCCCTTGATCTGACACGTAGTTCTGCTGATTGATGGGCGCAGGATTTGCAAGGTATGGTTTTGCCAGTACCTGTTTTCTTGCAAATCGCTCCGAGGAGTACGATGGGTCCGAAGCCTTCGCAGCCGCAGTCCGGCGAGCTGTTCCGTCCGAGGCTGGACGAGCAGCTCAACATGAAGCACCCACTGGTCAGGCTGGCCGCGCTGATCGACTGGGCCGAGATCGAGCGCACCTTCGCGGTGTCGTTCACCTCCGGTCGTGGCCGTCCAGCCTTGGCTCCGCGCCTGGTGGCTGGGCTGCTGTACCTGCAGCACACCTTCGATGCCTCCGACGAAGCCGTGGTCAACACCTGGGTGGAGAACCCGTACTGGCAGCTCTTCTGTGGCGAGACCTACCTGCAGACCGAGTTGCCCATCGACCCGTCCAGCTTGACGCGCTGGAGACAGCGCATTGGAGAAGAAGGCGTGGAGACGTTGCTGGCGGCCAGCATCGAGGCGGCCCGGCGTGGCGGCGTCATCCATAAGACCAGCACACAGCAGGTGATCGTGGATACCACCGTCATGCCCAAGGCCATCGCC
>NZ_JAOBSQ010000061.1:0-23658 GCF_025246485.1 Acidovorax sp. K2F | reverse complement strand
CAGTAGCCCCGTCGCCTGCAGCGTTTGTCAGCAGCGCATCCTTAGCTCCGAGCAACTGGCGGAGCGCCTGGTACCGTGGGCCGAAAATAAGGTCGTCAAAGGCGCGCAACTTACGAGGATCCTTGCTCCTTAAGGCGGCTATGGCCGGTTGCAGAAATGCTAAATCGGTAGCTGCGGTACGCTCAAATGCGGCGACATCGATGACCTCGCGCCCACCGATCTCGTTGCGCTGCGACAGGGTGAAGGCGAGTGCCGCGAACGCCGTGTTCCCTGCAGATGCCGCGTGCCAAGCGTCTAGGATCTCTTTCGTCAGCGACGTTTTCTTTTTGACATAGGTATAGTCCCAGTAAGTTTCGCAGAACTCCAGCCACTGCGGGTCTGTGCGAGCCATGGGGCGTAGAACTGTTTCGCCGTTGGATGCGAGCTTTCTGGCATTGCGGACGCTACCTTCGATGACAGATTGAACCGCTGGTGTTGCAAGGGCTAGCAAGCTGATCCCCAGCCGCTCAATGATTTCGCTGAAGAGGTTTAGCACGAATTCGGCATGCTGGCCTCGGGCACTGCGCAGGTTCTGGACTTCATCGATAACCATGAATCCAAGGGAAACGGCAGTGGCAACTCGGTTCATGAGTTCCACCATGGGCGCAATGTTGCGAATCGCGTTCGCTTGTCGAACGTAGTTGGTGCCGAGTAACTTGTCGATCTCGTCGAAGAACTGGATGCAGAGGCTTTTCAATGTGGCGTCATGCGGAACGCGAAGGACGACATAAACCACTTGATGGCATTTCAGCTCGTTTCCCTTGTACATTGTGTGCGCGATCACCTGGGGATAGCGCAGCAGATAGGAGAGTGCAAAAGTTGTCTTCCCCATACCGCTCACCGCCATCATGAAGTGCCCTTTGGCGGACGACTTCCAGTTAGCTGGAAACGGGAAACCGTCAGCACTGTTGGTCGCAAGGGCATGCCGCCGCTGCCGATCAATCACTGTCAATGGGTTGCGCGCTACATAGGTGTCTCGCATCATTGTCGCTAGCGCAATGCCCGCCTTTTGATACTCGGGGAACGGGAAGACGATGTCGTTGATCACCGACATTTCCATGATGCGTACGACCTCGCCGGCGCGCCGAGTAGCCGCAGTTGGCTTCGACGGATAGTGCGACAGCAGCGTCAGAAATTCGAGCTTGGTCTGCTCGAGCTGTGGTAAAGCTTCGATGAACGGGTTGCCTGCGAAGCGACTGACGCCCGTATCGCGATAGTCGGCGGGGTGGATTTCTACTTTGCTCAACGCTTGTTCCTATGCTGTCTGATCAATGCAAGATTGCGCAGGCGCTCTTCTTCCTCCAAGCGAGCCCAGCCAGCTGTTGCTGTAGGGCCTTCCGTCTGCGGGTTCTCTTGGTTTGGTGCTGACGGCTTGCCGAGCAGCCTTGTCTTCATGCGAGCAGTCTCCTGCGCTCGGACCGCCATTTGGTCCGCTTTAGGTAGCTTTGCCGCTGTTGAGCCGCCTTTGCGTGAAGGCGATCGCTTCTCGTTCTTTGCTGTCAAGCGCGCAATCCTCCCCTCATGCTCGGCACGGGCCCATAGACGCGATGTGCGGGTTGCTAGCGCCTCTTCCTCGTCGAGAGACAGGCCTGCAATCTCCTTGGCTGTTCCCTCTGTCATCACGAAGCGAGCCCAGTTTCCTTGGTCGCTCGGCACCATGACCTCTGTCGGAAAAGTCTTGTCCAGCCGGATTACGACTGCCTTCGCGCGGCCGGTCGAGCGACGCGCCAATTCCACAGCCTGCTCGTTATCGGGAAGGTAGGGGCGACCCTTGTAGCTGAGCACGCCATTTGAAATACTGGCCTTGTCGCTGCTCAGCAGTAAACGGTAGTAATCGTCCTCGCTGAGTGGCGCTGATCGCAGGGCTGTAATGTTCTTCAGCCCCCAAAGATAAGCGTCTCTGGGAGTTGGAGGAACCCCGGCCTGGGTCAAAACGCGACGGCGTCGCAGTGTTCGATGTGGGCGGTTGTTGTGGTCCTCGATGATGTCGACGAGCAGCCGATAGGCTTCGGCCAGCGTGCGAACGGCGCCAGCCTCAGCTTTCCGAGCTGTTCTCTTGGTCCTCGGATCCATCGGACGGTCTGCGTATACGCCTTCCATGCCTGATGCAGCCATCCGCCGTTTTACTTCGCGAATTAACCGCTCCACGATGGCTTTGCCGTCAGGACACAGGGGCGGAAGCGGCGTAAGGTCAATGCGCAAATCGTTGACGACGCTCTGTTCCATGGAGTCGCTCATGAAGTCTGAGCCACGGTCGGGACAGATGGCAGCCGGCATGCGGCCGACTGGCCAGCGGACGTCGGTGACGTTAACGCCCAGCCGTTTGAAGCGCGCTTCCCGTGAGGTGAAGGCAATGAGCAACGCGTGACGCACTTCCTCGTAGGACGCAGAGCGCAGTGAAAGGTAGACCGACACAACAAACCGGCTCCAACGGTCGATGAGCAAGTAGATTGTTGGCTTGCCGACCTGCACCGGCGGGTCGTCGTCTGAGACCAAGTGAATGCGGCCACCCGTGGCGTCGATTTCGTATATCTCACCGGGCCCCGCCGCGCGTACCGAGCCGAGATATCCAGGATTGCGCTGATGGGTGCGCATGTTCCTTGCAAGTTCGTCTGTGAAGCGAAGGTGCTCATCAATATAGTAGCGAAACTGCCTCGCGGTGACGGGCTCAGGCGCTTCGCTGGCGATGTAGCGGGCGTAGATCGCCGGATGACGACGACGAAACTCTACGGCCAAATATTCTTCGTGCGCGGTCGTCTTGAATGCCGGTCCCTTTGATAGGAGGCGTTGGAAGCAGGCCTCCATGTCCTTGATGTCTTCTGGACCCACGATGAATTCGTTGCGTCCCAATTCGTCGGCCAACGCAGATTGGCGGCCCCGTCGCTTAGGGGGAGGGGCGTTACTGTCAGTAGAAGCTGTGTACGACGCTTGCCCTGGCTTAACGCCGGGAGGCAACGACAGCAAGGCCAGACGCGTGCCACCGAAGTAGTAATACCTCAGAATGGTTCGGAGCAACGTTGTCTGGCTGGTTTCCGTCTCTTCGGCACGCTGGCGGATAAGCGCGGTGAATGAGTTCCGGGATAAGTTCGTCTTGCGTTTGAAGGCCTGGATAAGAGGTTCGACCAGCGACCACGCGGTCTCGAGTTGAGTCGAGCGCTCGCTCCCCTTCGTCGGCTCGTTGGTCAACGCTGCCGGAAGGACCAGCTTTCCCCAGGCGGAAGAGGTCGTTTCAGCGAGCTTCTGAAGCTCGCTGAGCGACATTGACATTGGCCGCCTAGCATATCTGGCGCCCTCCGGCGCGCCTACCCACATGACATAGACGCAGTCGTTGAAGACGTGGGTCAAGCGCAGATAGCGATTGCCGGCCTCTCCGACGCGAAGTACCAGACCAGGAGACGGCGCTGGGCTGCCCGCAATCACCTGGAATTCAGACATCGAACGCCTCCGTCCGCAGCACGACTGGGGCGTTCAGTGCCAAGGGGTGCACTAGAGACGGCTGAATTCGGTTGGACCAAGCGCAATAGCGGAACGCGTCTTCCATGACAGTGACCGGCTGCCTAAGCAGCTTCGACAACTTCGCCAGCAACTCGCCTAGCGGCAGATTGGGCGAGTAGGCAGCGGCAAACTGTTCCACGAATCGATCCTCTAACGAAGAATCCGAGACGTATCGATGCCGAAACCATGTGCGCATGAAGCGTAGGGTCTCCAGCATCGTCTTGTCGAATTGCGTGGTGTCTACCAGCGTCCAAGGAATACCGCGTTCGAGACACCACGCGTGTTCTACCGCGAGCCGCTGCCGAACGAAGGGGTCGTGGGCGTCTTCGGGCGACTTGACGCTGGCGGCTCGGTACCTGAGCTCTCCATCCACTCGTTCGGTGATCAATAGGTCGATAGTAAAGGGTTCCGGGTATCCACCTCGCGCGGTATGTCGCACGCCGAACCGCTCGCACAACTCAAGCGTTCGATCAAAGTCAAGAATGGGCCACTGCTCTCGAAGGTCGACCGTGCAGGCTCGTCGCTCAATGAGGAAAAAGTAGATCGCCTCAAGTTCCGACAGCAGGTGATGGGATCTGCCCGTAGAAACGCCCCGGGTTATGGCGGATGTGCCCTTGGATGGGACTTCACGAACCTTCAACCAAGGAACGTAAAACGAGCCCGAGCCGACGCCACGGCGACGTTTGATGCGAGCTCTTAGGTGTGGCGGATAGAGAAGAGGGTTTGGCTTCCAGTGCACTCCCTAATTTTGCACGAAATTTGTCGAAAATATCCGTAAATTTAGTAAATCAAAGACCTGTTACCCGTACATAGAACCTGTAAGGGTTCAGTGCACCCTGTACCGTTGGGTTCCAAGCGCCTCAGTTGAGGCGCTTTTTTGTCAAATCACCAAGCTATGGGAGAGTTGGATGGGCTGCTTCAGGCTGATTGCAGTCGTTCGCAGCATGGACTACGAACGGCTGCTCATGAGCGGGTTTTGACGCTCGAATAGGTGGGCACCTCAACCGTGGGAGGCGTTGTTGTATATAAATTTGCCTCCCACCCGCCTCCCAGCGCCTTGAAGATGGCCACGGCCGAGCGGGCGGATTCCGTCTGCGCCTGCACGCGCGCCTCGGCCGCGCGCAGCAAGGTCTCATCAGCGTGAAGAACCTCGATCAAGCTGACGACGCCTTTTTGGTACGCCGAGAATGATGCGGCGCGCGCGTGACCCAGCGAATCGAGCCCGCTGGACAAAACCGCCACCTGCTCCTGCCGCCGGGCAAGGGAAGACAGTGCGTTCTCCACGTCCTCCGTGGCCTTGAGGGCTGCCAGCCGGTAGGCGGCCAACATCTCTGCCTCTTGCCCCTTGGCTTGTTCAATCTGCGCGTTGATACGAGCAAAGTCGAAAAGGCGCCAACGCAGCCCGAGCACGCCCGTGGCCTGGCTGGCGCCGCCCGAGAACAGGTTGCCGCTGGAGACAGACGTTGCACTCCCCACCAGGCCGCTGAGAGACAGCTTGGGGTAGTACTCCGAGATGGCAGCGCCAATGCGCGCATTGGATGCCGCCAGGCGGCGCTCGGCAACGATGAGGTCCGGCCTGCGTCTGAGCAGGTCACTCGGTGACCCCGTCGCGATGCTTTGGGGCGTGCTGGGGATGTTGCCCGGTGCGATGAGTTCTGCGCGGTGGGTGCCTGGGGGCGTTCCCAAGATCACATCCATGGCATTCATCGCTGTGTCCAGGGACGCATCCAACACAGGAATGGCTGCTTGAGCTTGTGAGAGCGCGCCTTCCGCCTGCCGCACCTGGAGTTCTGCCGCAAGGCCTTTGCTATGCAGCAGCCGGATTTTGGACAGCAGGTCCTGCTGAGTCTGTACCTGTTGGCGGGCCACGTCCCGGCGGGCCTGCAGGCCACGCACGGTGATGTAGATGTCTGCCGTCTGTGCCGCCACGGCCAGCCGGGTGGCCACCGCGCCTGCTTCCGAGGACTGGTATTCGGCCGTGGCCGCTTCCCGCCCCCGGCGCAGGCCCCCAAACACATCCAGTTCCCAGCTGGCGCCCAGATTGGCCTCGTAGGCGCTGCCATACCGGTCAAAACCTGGCATCGAACTCAGGACCTGCCCCAAAGGCGTTTGCACGGACTGGGAGGCCCGTGCTGCCTGCCCTGACGCGGCGGCAGGCGGCAGCAGTGCGGCGTCGGCAGCGCCCAGTCCCGCACGCGCCTGGGCCACACGGGCAGCGGCTTGCGCCAGATCCAGGTTTTGCTGCAGCGCCAGCGACACGAATTGCGTCAACTGCGGGTCGCCAAAGCTGGACCACCAGTGGGCCAGATCTGGGGGTGCCTTCTCCAGCGGTTGCTCTCTGATGGCCCGCTCCTGGAACTGCCCAGGCAGGGCGAAAGGGGGGCGAACATAGTCCGGCCCCACGGCACAGCCAGCGGACAGGCTGGCCACAAGAAGGGCGGCGAGGGTGCGTTTGTGCAGCATGGTGTTTTCCGGTCACTAGGGTATAGAGTTGTGACCATAATACCAAATGGTCACTAGTTGTCTAGTGTGTGAGACTGTCGTAAGCTGCACCCCATGACCAAAACCAGCCATCCCACCGCCGCAGGCCGGGGCCCTGCGGACCACGAGGTGCGAAACCAGATCGTGATCGCCGCCACAGAGCACTTCAGCCGTTACGGCTACGAAAAAACCACCGTGTCTGACTTGGCCAAGGAAATCGGTTTTTCCAAGGCCTATATCTACAAGTTTTTCGAGTCCAAGCAGGCCATTGGCGAGATGATTTGTGCGAACTGCCTGAGCGATATCGAGAGCGAGGTCCGGGCGGCCGTGGCCCAGGCCGATCGGCCGCCCGAGAAGCTGCGGCGCATGTTCAAGGCCATTTTGGAGTCGAGCCTGCGTCTCTTTTTTCAGGACAGAAAGCTCTATGAGATTGCCACCTCGGCGGCGACCGAACGCTGGCAGTCCACCATCGTTTACGAGGAGCGGCTTCAGGCGCTGTTGCGGGATGTTTTGCAGGAAGGCCGACAGACTGGCGACTTCGAGCGCAAGACGCCGCTGGATGAAACCACTGCCGCCATCCATCTGGTGATGCGGCCCTACCTCAACCCCCTGATCCTCCAGCACAGCCTGGACTATGCCAATGAGGCGCCCGCCCAGCTGTCCAGTCTGGTTCTGCGTAGCCTCTCCCCGTGATCCACAAATCATTTGTGACTATTGACTAATTTGGTCACAAGAATCACAATGAAAGTCCCGATTCATTCGCACAAGGGACTTTCATGCTTCGGCCTCGCCTCGCCACCCTGTTTTTCGTTTCTGCCTTGCCGTTGGCGCTGGTCGCTTGCGGCGAAAAGGCATCTTCCGACCCCCGCACCCAGGCGCCGCTGGTGCGGGCCGCCGTCGTTCAGGAGGCCACTGCTTCCACCCGGGCGTTCACGGGCACCGTAGCGGCGCGGGTGCAAAGCGACCTGGGCTTTCGCGTCCCTGGCAAGGTGCTGGAGCGGCTGGTGGATGTTGGGGAGACTGTCAAACGCGGCCAGCCGCTCATGCGCATCGATGCGGTTGACTTGAAGCTGGCTGCCCACGCCCAGCAAGAGGCCGTGGCCGCTGCGCGTGCCCGAGCACGCCAGACGGCGGACGATGAAGCGCGCTATCGCGACCTGCGCGGCACCGGCGCCATCTCTGCCACCGCTTACGACCAGGTGAAGGCAGCGGCAGACGCCGCCCAGGCGCAGCTCAGCGCCGCCGAAGCCCAGGCCGATGTCTCCCGCAATGCCAGCCGTTACGCCGAGTTGGTGGCCGATGGCGACGGCGTTGTCGTGGAGACATTGGCCGAGCCCGGCCAGGTGGTGAACGCCGGGCAACCCGTGGTCCGCCTGGCCCACGCAGGACGCCGCGAGGCGCTCATCCAGTTACCCGAGACCTTGCGTCCCGCCATCGGGTCGCAGGCGCAAGCCACCTTGTTCGGCAATGACGGCCTCACCGTCCCGGTCAAGCTGCGGCAGCTGGCCAGCGCGACAGACCGGGTGACGCGCACCTTCGAGGCCCGCTACGTGCTGGAAGGCGATTTGGCCAACGCGCCCCTGGGCACCACGGTGGTGGTGCGCATCGCAGACAACAAAGCCTCTGCGGCGGCGGGCTTGCAAGTGCCCATCGGTGCTTTGTTCGATGCGGGCAAGGGCCCGGGCGTTTGGGTGATTCGCGGTGAACCGGCTAAGGTGGCCTGGCAGCGGGTGGTCGTTCAGCGCCTGGACGATGCGGGTGCTTATGTAACGGGCCAGATCAAGCCTGGGGAGCGTGTTGTCGCCCTGGGTGCGCACCTGCTCCGTGAAGGTGATTCGGTCCGGCTGGCCGATATGGCGGCTGCAGCCGCTGCGACCGAAGGAGCACGTCCGTGAGCGAAGGCCGTTTCAACCTGTCGGCGCTGGCAGTGCGCGAGCGCGCGATCACCCTGTTCCTGATTTTCCTGATCTCTGCGGCAGGCATTCTGGCCTTCGCCAAGCTCGGGCGGGCTGAAGACCCGCCTTTCACGATCAAGCAGATGACGATCGTCACGGCCTGGCCCGGCGCCACGGCACAAGAGATGCAGGACCAAGTCGCAGAGCCCCTGGAAAAGCGCATGCAGGAACTGCGCTGGTACGACCGCTCGGAAACCTTCACCCGCCCTGGCCTAGCGTTCACCATGGTGTCGCTGCTCGACAGCGCACCGCCCTCGCAGGTGCAGGAAGAGTTCTATCAGGCCCGCAAGAAGATCGGCGACGAGGCCCGAAGGCTGCCTGCGGGCGTCATCGGTCCCATGGTCAATGATGAATATGCCGACGTGACCTTTGCGCTGTTCGCTCTTAAAGCCAAGGGTGAGCCGCAGAGGCAACTGGTGCGCGATGCCGAGGTGCTGCGCCAGCAACTGCTGCACGTGTCGGGCGTCAAGAAGGTCAACATCATCGGGGAGCAGTCCGAGCGGATCTTCGTCTCGTTCTCTCATGATCGGCTGGCCACGCTCGGCGTGTCACCGCAGGACATTTTTGCTGCCCTTAACAGCCAAAACGTGCTGACCCCCGCGGGCTCCATCGAAACCCAAGGGCCGCAGGTCTTTGTGCGCGTGGATGGCGCGCTCAACACGTTGGAGAAGATCCGGCAGACCCCCATCGTTGCGCAGGGGCGGACGCTGAAATTGTCGGATGTCGCGACCGTCGAGCGCGGCTACGAAGACCCTGCCACGTTCCTGGTGCGCAACGGCGGCGAGCCAGCCCTGCTGCTGGGCGTGGTGATGCGCGACGACTGGAATGGGCTAGATCTGGGCAAGTCGCTGGAGGCCGAAGTCACCCAAATCAACGCCGAACTCCCCATGGGCATGACGCTGACCAAGGTGACCGACCAGGCCGTCAACATCGCCTCGGCGGTAGACGAATTCATGGTCAAGTTTTTTGTCGCCCTGCTGGTGGTGATGGTGGTGTGCTTTGTCAGCATGGGCTGGCGTGTGGGCATCGTGGTGGCTGCCGCTGTGCCGTTGACGCTGGCGGCAGTATTCGTGGTCATGGCTGCCTCTGGCAAGAACTTTGACCGCATCACGCTGGGCTCACTCATCCTAGCCCTGGGCTTGCTGGTGGACGACGCCATCATCGCCATCGAAATGATGGTGGTGAAGATGGAAGAGGGTTATGACCGTGTGGCCGCCTCGGCCTATGCCTGGAGCCATACGGCGGCGCCCATGCTTTCGGGCACGCTGGTCACGGCCATTGGCTTCATGCCCAATGGCTTTGCACGCTCCACGGCAGGTGAATACACCAGCAACATGTTCTGGATCGTGGGCATTGCATTGATCGCGTCGTGGGTGGTGGCCGTGGTGTTCACGCCGTACCTGGGCGTCAAGCTGTTGCCCAACCTCAAAAAAGTAGAGGGCGGGCACGACGCCATCTACGACACGCCGCGCTACAACCGGTTTCGCCAGCTGCTCGGCTGCGTCATTGCGCGCAAGTGGATCGTGGCGGCCTCCGTCGTCACGCTCTTTGTGGTGTCGGTGCTGGGCATGGCCGTGGTCAAGAAGCAGTTCTTCCCCACGTCTGACCGGCCGGAAGTGCTTGTCGAGGTGCAGATGCCCTATGGCACTTCCATCGAACAAACCAGCGCCGCCACGGCCAAGGTCGAGGCCTGGCTCGCGAAGCAGGACGAGGCCAAGGTGGTGACCGCCTACATAGGCCAAGGCGCGCCGCGCTTCTTCCTGGCCATGTCGCCAGAGCTGCCGGATCCATCGTTCGCCAAAGTCGTGGTGCTCACGGGCAACGACAAGGAGCGGGAGGCCCTCAAGCTCAGGCTGCGCCATGCCGTGGCCGATGGCCTGGCGCCGGAGGCACAGGTGCGCGTCACGCAAATCGTGTTCGGGCCGCCTTCGCCCTTCCCGGTGGCTTACCGGGTCATGGGGCCCAACCCCGACAAGCTGCGCGCAATTGCTGCCGAGGTTGAGGCTGTGTTGCAGGCCAGCCCGATGATGCGCACCGTCAACACGGACTGGGGCCCGCGCGTCCCGACCCTGCACTTCACACTCGACCAGGACCGCCTGACGGCCGTGGGGCTCAGCTCCAGCGCCGTGGCCCAACAGCTGCAGTTCTTGCTGAGCGGCGCACCGCTGACAGAGGTGCGCGAAGACATCCGCTCGGTGCAGGTCGTGGGCCGGGCCGCTGGCGATGTCCGCCTGGACCCCGCGAAAATTTCTGGACTGTCGCTGGTGGGATCTAGCGGGCAGCGCGTCCCGCTGTCGCAGGTGGGCAAGGTCGATGTGCGCATGGAAGATCCCATCCTGCGTCGTCGTGACCGCACGCCGACGATCACGGTGCGTGGCGATATTGCTGAAGGTCTGCAGCCGCCGGACGTGTCTACCGCCATCACCCAGCAGCTCCAGCCCATCATGGACAAGTTGCCGGGCGGCTACCGCATCGTCGAAGCGGGCTCCATCGAAGAGGCCGGCAAGGCCACCGTCGCCATGCTGCCGATCTTCCCCATCATGCTGGCGGCGACCCTGCTCATCATCATCCTGCAGGTCCGCTCGATTTCGGGCATGGTCATGGTCTTCCTGACTAGCCCGCTGGGCCTGATCGGCGTGGTGCCCACGCTGCTCCTGTTCCAGCAGCCTTTCGGCATCAATGCCCTGGTGGGTTTGATTGCGCTGTCGGGCATCTTGATGCGCAACACGCTGATCCTGATTGGGCAGATCCGCGAGAACGGAGTGGCCGGTCTGGACCCCTTCCGCGCCGTGGTAGAAGCCACTGTGCAACGTGCCCGCCCGGTGATCCTCACCGCCCTGGCCGCGATCCTGGCGTTCATCCCGCTCACGCATTCAGTGTTCTGGGGAACGCTGGCCTACACCTTGATCGGCGGCACGCTGGCCGGCACGGTGCTCACGCTCGTGTTCCTGCCTGCGATGTATTCGATCTGGTTTGGCATCCGGCCCGCTCGTTCTTCCGCCGCATCCCCAGCATCCGCCTGATTCTTCCACTGCACATCCCTCCTACAAAAAAAGGAACTGCCATGTCGAAATCCAAAGTTGTCGTTGTCACCGGCGTTTCATCGGGCATCGGTCGTGCTGCGGCCATACAGTTTGCCCAGCAGGGCTGCCGGGTCTTTGGCACCGTGCGCAACGCCGCCAAAGCGCACGCCATTCCCAACGTGACGCTCATTGAGATGGACATCCGCGACGAGGTATCGGTGGAGCGCGGCATCCAGACCATCATCGCGCAAGCCCAGCGCATCGACGTGCTGGTCAACAGCGCGGGCGTGACCCTGCTGGGGGCAGCGGAAGAAACTTCGGTCGAGGAAGCCAAGACGCTGTTTGAAACGAACCTCTTCGGCATCTTGCGCGTGATCAAGGCCGTGTTGCCCCACATGCGCGCACAGCGCTCCGGCCGCATCGTCAATGTAAGTTCGGTGCTCGGCTTTTTGCCCGCGCCCTACATGGCGCTCTACTCGGCGTCCAAGCACGCGGTTGAAGGGCTGGCCGAGACACTGGACCATGAGGTGCGCCAATTCGGTATCCGCGTCTCGCTGGTCGAGCCTTCCTTCACCAAGACCAACCTGGATCTGAACGCGCCCCAAACGGTCGCCCGGATCGCTGACTACAGCGACGAGCTGGAAATCGTGTCGAAAGCGATCCAGAGCAATGTGCTGAAGGCGCCCCCGCCCCAGGGAGTAGCCGACTCCATCGTCCGAGCCTCACTCGGGGCCTGGAAGATGCGCCACACACCCAAAGGCGAGGCATCGCTGCTGGCCAAGCTGCGCCGTTTCATGCCTGCAGGCCCTGTGGGAAAGGGCCTGCGCAAATCTTTCGGGCTGGCGTAAGAGCTGACAACGATCCCCTCCCGCAGCCGCTGGCGGCAAGCCCGCCACGGTATGCGGCAAGTGCACTGCCTTGTGACTCAACTGGAGAGCATCATGATCAACGAAAACAAACCCACAGACTGGGCCACGCAGCAGTCTGACGCCGTACAACGCATGCGCGAAGGCGGTGGCCTGCCAGGTCTAGCCCGCGCGGAACAAATCGCAGGAAAGAGTGGCCGCCAGATCCTCAAAGCCATGGAGGCTGGCGAGCTGCCCTACCCGCCGATGAACGACACCATGAACCTCGCCTTGCTGGAGGTTGGCGAAGGCCGCGCCGTGTTCCAGGGCATCCCGCTGCTGGCGCACTACAACCCGCTGGGCAGCGTGCATGGGGGCTGGTTTGCGTCGCTCCTGGACTCTGCGCTGGGTTGTGCAATTCAGTCCGCGCTGCCTGCGGGGTGGTCTTACACCACGGCCGAACTCAGCATCAAGATCGTGCGGTCTGCATCCCACAAAACCGGCCCGCTGCGGGCCACTGGCAGGCTGGTTCATTGCGGTGATCGGCTCGCGACTGCCGAAGCCCGCGTCGAGGATGAGCACGGCAAACTGTATGCCCACGCCACGACGACATGCCTAGTCTTCGACTTGTCGAAGCGCGATGCTTAGCTCAGTTTGCATTTGGTCTATTAGGCCGCCGTCACGTTCGTGCCCGGATCGCCCCACGCGCCAAGCCGGAGTTCGCTCGGCAGCCAAGAGACAGCCATGCTATCCGTGAAAGACAGTCCGTTGGAGGTTGCAGTACGCAGGCTCAAGGTGTGCCACCTCTTCGCCGGAATGGATGAATCGAAGCTCTCCGAGGTAGCTCGCCAGTGCAGTTGGCAACAACTAGACACGGGACACATTGCGAGAGGCCGATCCCAGGAAACCTTCTTTATCGTCTGCCAAGGCAAGATGCGCGTTTCAGCCTTGTCTCCGAACGGTCGAGAGCTACTCATTGCGGACTTTGACCAAGGCGAGCATTTCGGGGTCATCGGCGTGCTGGGGGCGAGTGCCGCCTCGTTACAGGCTCATGCCCTGGAGCCGTCGTTATTGGCCTGTCTGCAACGTGCCGACTTCATGAGGCTGGTTCAGCAGAATTCCCTGTTGGCTGAGCGTGTGCGCGAATCGCTTCAGATTGCCGCAGAGCAATTGATCAGTCGGCTTGTCGAGATGGGCGTCCTAAACATCGCAGGGCGACTCTATAGCTGTTTGCTGGAGATGGCGCGACAGACTGGCATTACGGACAACTGTGCCGCCATCGTGCCAGCGCCGCACCACTCTGAACTGGCGACCCGGATTGCAGCATCGCGCGAAGAGGTGAGTCGCGAGCTGGCTCGGCTACGAAAACTGGGGCTCATCACGTCCACACGCGAAAAACTCTTGCTGAACGATGTAGCAGCGTTGGAGCAGCGACTTCAGAATCTTTGAGTGGAGCACGGGCAGTGAGAAGCGGTTCAAAGCCCGCTTCTCACGTACCGGTCAAAGTTCGCCGGACGAAATCCGGCCCTGGCGCAGAGCCTCGGCGGCAGCAGCGCTGACCGCTGTACGGTCAGCCTTTGATTGATATGCCAAAGCCTGGGAGCCTGCGGGATGCACGCTACGTGTCTTGACCACAGTGGCGGCCTCGGCAGCGACTTCCGCGCGCGTGCGTTGGGTCTCAAATTTCAACGCGTACTGCGAAGCATCTGCTTCGTCAGCCTGAGCGCCAAAGGATGTGAATACCGCGATGGCAGAGATAGAAAGAATGCGAAGAGTCGTGTTCATGATGGTTCCTCAGTGAATAAGCGCGCCGAAAGCGTCCCACTTCCCACAAGGATGTCCATCGCGTCATGCGCATGGCCTGTCTTGGTGCGTTGTCTACTTCCTAGCGCTGAGGAAATTCTCATTCTTGGGTCTACGAAGGTCTGTGTGATTTCTCACGTGAACTGCAACGCGAACTCAAGGCTGGACACTGCGGAACAGGCGACCTGGAGATCGCGCTCGCGAATCAAATAGACGTTGATGCTGTTAAGCCGCTGATCACGATGGCGTATGAAGGGCGCTGACCGCTTTCCGCCGGACAGAGGACGCTGAGTCCATCATGTTCGGGTGACCGCAATCGCTGCGTAACTGGCATTCCTGATAGCAGTAGGCAGAGTCACTGCTGCACTGACAGAGGGAAGAAGCAGACACCATGTGGTCTATCTAAATGCCTGAGCAATTGCCGTTCTCGGCCAGGCAAGCGACGGAAGACGGCGATGACCGGTTCTACAGTACGTGAACTGAACTTGGCATCCGAAGACACTGCGCATAGGCGCACCGTAAGGTTGAGTCGCATTGGGGGCGACAAACAAAGGTTCAAGGCCCCGCGTTGAGTACATGTGATTGAATCCGAGGCAACGCGCCGAACCGCGCGCACAGGCGTGTCTCTGCGGTGCACCGCCTGTACACCCCCGATCTCCCAATGTTCACTCGCCGTCTTGCCCTGCGCACTTTCCTGACACTTGCACTGTTGGCGGTGTTGCTGCCCCTGGTGCTTGCCAGCAGCAGTTTGTTTTATCGCTCTGCTACGGGTGCCATGGAAGAGTTCGCGCTGCAATTGGCTGACGAGGTCTCAGGCAGGGTCCGCGAAAAGGTGGTCTCCTTCTTTGATGTGCCGCAGCGCGTAGTCGCTTTCAATGTCGAGCAAGTGCGCGCCGGATATCTGATGGTTCAGCAACCTGACGTGTTGATGCGCCAGTTCATGCTGCAGATCGACCAGCAACCCCAACTGACCTTCATATCCATGGGCATGCCTGATGGTCAGTACTACGCCGGCAGCCGTCCCCCTTTGGGGGAGGACCGCGCTTTGCGCATGCTGCGCGCACGGATCAGTGATGGCCGGGCCATGGAGGTTTTGCGTATCGACGCCGTGAGTCGCGAGCCAACGCTGATTTCCCGCAGCGAGGTGGGCTTTGATGCACGTACCCGTCCGTGGTACCAGTCAGCGATTGCCAATGATGGGGTCGCGTGGTACGCGCCTTATCGCTACATGATCAACGATGTGCAAGGCGCATATGCCGCAATTGGCATGGGGATTTCAGCTCCCGTCCGCTCACGCGATGGCAGTTTGATCGGGGTGGTCACCGCCGATGTGGCGCTGTCCCAGCTCAACGAGTTTCTGGCCGCGCTGGCCTCCGAGTCCGGGGGCAGGGCCTTTCTGGCCGAGGACTCGGGAGAACTGCTTGCAATGTCCTCGCACCATCCGTCTGCAGGTGTATCGGCTTTGGTGGATGGGCAGCGTGTGCGCATCGACCAAAGCCACGACCCCGTGATGCGTGCGTTGGGGCAGCACATCCTGCAGAGCGGTCAACGCGAGGGAAACCGATTCATGGATGTGGACGGTGTGCGCCACCTGGCGCGTTGGTGGACGCATGCGCTGGATCGCGGTCCTGTGCTGACGATGGCGATCATCCTGCCTGAGAGCCGCTTCAACACGCCGTTGCGGGGAGTGCTACGCAACACGATCTACACCACGCTGGCCGTCTTGCTGGCTTCAGTGCTGTTCTCGGTATTTGTGGCCAGCCGGTTGGTGAGACCCTTGCAGGTACTCAGTGACTGGGCAGTAAGACTGACCCAGTCCGACTGGAATGCCCAGGCGCCGAAATCCAGCCCTATTCGCGAGTTACGATCTCTGGCGGATTCCATGGGCTACATGGCAGGGCATTTGAAGGAGCATGCCGAAGATTTGGAGCAAATGGTCGCACAACGCACCCAGGAGTTGGAGAGTGCTGTGGCCTCCATTGAGCAGACGCTGACCGACCAGCGCCATTTCATCGCGATGCTGTCCCATGAGGTACGTTCTCCACTGGCGGTGATCAACACCGCCGGGCAGTTGCTTGCGCTGCGCTCCAAGGATGTGCCTGCGCAGCTGGCATTGGCGCAGCGCATCCTGCGGGGCTCGGCGCGATTGAGCTACTTCTTTGACAACTGCCTGACCCAGGACCGCATTGATAGCCACAACTTTGCGGTAGAGCCAGTACCCGTTGACGTGGGAGAGTTGTGCCTGTGGGTAACAGAAAACGGTGGCCAACTGTCTGCCGAGCACCCGCTGTACCTGACGGTGGAACCCGGGTTGCCATCATTGAATGGCGACCCCGTGCTGTTGCGCGTGATGCTCATGAACGTGCTGTCGAACGCATTCAAGTATTCCGAGGTGGGGGCAGCGGTGTCTTTTAGCGTGTATCAGCAAGAGGGCCAGTGCCGTTTTGTCATTGAGGACGAAGGTCCTGGCATTCCGCTGGAAGAGCAAACGCTGGTGTTTGAGAAGTACCGCCGCGGCCGTACGGCAGAGGGCAAACCCGGTGCCGGACTGGGGCTGGCTTTGGTAAAACGGATCGTTGACTTGCATGGTGGGGCTGTCCAGCTACAGGCCGTCCAACCCCAAGGCACTCGCTTTGTGATCGACATTCCGTTGAACGTGACACCGGTGGCCTGAATGTTGCATTCCGGACAGGTGCCGGAGGTATTCGCAACATGACCCAATCCAAGCCCAGCATTGCTATCGTAGAGGACGACTCCGATCAACTGCACAGCATCGAGGAATTCTTGCTCGACTCGGGCTATAGCGTTTGGGGTGCGGGTAGCGCCGAGGCGTTTTACAAAGGGTTCACCGTTCAGCCGGTCGATGTGGTTCTCTTGGACCTGGGGCTTCCCGGAGAGGATGGCCTCAGCGTGGCGTCGCTACTCAAGTCCAGACCCGAGGTGGGGGTGATCATCCTCAGCGCCCGAGATTCACTTGACGATCGCCTGGCAGGAATGCGTGCTGGGGCAGATCGTTACCTGGTCAAGCCGGTCAACCTGCTGGAGTTGGCCGCCAATATTGACGCTACGGCGAGCCGACTTGCCCCCAGGACAGCCGTAGACCCCGCAGGATCGCTGATTGCTGCGACCATACCTGTCGCAAAGGCGGCGTGCTGGGTGCTGGCCATGAAGGACTGGGTACTGTCATCGCCGCAGGGCAAGTGTCTGCCACTGACGACCCACGAGTTCATGTTCTTGCAGCAACTCCTGCGAGCGGATGGCCAGCCCGTGTCCAAGCGCGACCTCAGCACTCACCTGTTTGGTGCTCGTGCCCAAAACGGGGCTGAACGGCTCAACTTGCTTCTCACGAGGCTGCGCAAAAAGGCGGCGGAAGCGTTTTCTGAACCTCTGCCGGTCAAGACGCTGCACCAGATTGGCTACGCCTTTACAGCCTCAGCACAGCTCGTGCAGGACACTCAACGGCTGCATTGACACTCCCGTGATCATGTTGAAGCGGCGCTAAACCAGACGGGGAGCGCGCCGCGGTTTGGCCGCGCCAGCAACGAAAGCGTGCTGGGTTAACCCTGTGCTTGCATGAATCCAAATGAAAGATTTGGAAAGATCAGGAAGGTGGTTTCTTGGACACCATGGAGGTGGCAACTCTTGATCTCCCACTTCTACTCACTGGAGTCCTCCATGCAACGTCGTCATCTTCTGCAAGTCTCGGCACTGAGTGCGCTGTCCGCCTCTATCGGCCTGACCCGCAGCGCCTTTGCGCAGGCCCCGGGCGCCATTCAGTTTGGCTGTCCGGTACCGATGTCCGGTCCTTTTGCGGCCAACGGAAAGTTCGCCGACATGGGGATGCGACTGGCCATTGAGCAATATGGCAAAGCCCTCAATCGCCCGCTGGCCTACACACTCCTGGACACAGAGGGCAAGCCCGCTACAGCCGTGCGCAAGGTGCAGGAAGCAGCCCAGCAGCAAGGGGCTCGATTCTTCGCGGGCGGCATCCTTTCGGGCGAGGCCCTGGCCATGGGCAAGGAGGCCGAGAAGGCTGGCGGCCTGTTTGTGACCACGGCAGGGGCCGATGAAATCACTGGGTCGGACTGCAATGCTGCGACCTTCCGTTGGTCGGTACCCACTTTCGGCGCCGTCGAGCAGACGGTGCGCCCGCTGATCGATTCCATGCCTAAGGCCAAGCGCTGGTACACCATCACACCGCAGTACGTGTTTGGCGATGGCCTGCTGTCGGCTGCCAAGAACATCTTCAAGGAAAAGGGGATCGAGCATGTGGGTAACAGCTACCACTCGCTGACCGAGAAGGAGTTCAGCGGCTACATCACCAATGCTCTGGCCGCAAAGCCCGATGTCCTGCTGCTGCTGAACTTTGGCGCGCAATGTGCCGACACGCTTCGCCAAGCCGTGAGCTTTGGTATGCACAAGAACATGACGATCCTGGTGGCCTGGGCCTCTGGTTTGGAGCAGTTCGAATCGCTGGGCGCTGACCTTTGCGACGGTATCTACTTTGGCGCTCAGTACTGGCACACGGTGGATTCCGAACTCAACCGCGATCTTGTCAAACGCACCAATGACAAGCTCAAGATGAACCCCAACTACAGCCTGGCGGGCTCCTATATCTGCACAAAGCTGCTGATCGACGGAATCATCAAGGCCGGATCCGTGGAGCAAAAAGCCGTGATCGCCGCACTGGAGGGCCACAAATACCAGGGTCTGACCGGTGAGGAAGAGGTGCGAAAGGCGGACCACCAGGTGCTCAAGAACTACTACCTGCTCAAGGGCAAGGCCAAGTCCAAGATGAAGAACAAGGACGACTACGTGGACGTACTCAGTTCGGGCAAGTCGTTCCTGCCTATCGACCAGACGGGCTGCAAGCGCGCCTGACCCTCGCGGCGTCCGCCGGGCTGGGCATAGCCCCATGCGCGCGCTGTGGCCGCCCCTTTTTTTGAGAACCCCAGCGGCATCGACAGGGTGCGGCTGGTGGTCGTTCGGCCGAGCACTTTATGAACATTTACCTTCTACAGGTCATCAATGGAATCGGCATTGGCATGCTGTATTTCCTGTTGGCGGTGGGCCTGTCCATTGTTTTTGGATTGCTGCGATTCGTGAACTTCGCGCACGGGGCGTTCTACCTGATCGGAGCGTATTTTTGCTACCAGATGACGCGATGGGGCATGAGCTTCTGGTTGGCTCTGGTAGTGGTGCCGCTGGTGGTGGGGGCGATTGGCTGGGCCACGGAAAAGCTGGTCCTGCGCCACGTGTATGCCTCGGACCATGAGTTTCACATCCTCGTGACGGTGGGTCTGGCACTCGCAGTCCAGGAGCTTGTGATCCTGCAATGGGGCCCACTGGGTGATAGCGTGGCGGTTCCCGACGCGCTGCAGGGAGTGGTGATGTGGGGCAGTTTCATCTACCCGAAGTACCGCCTGTTCGTGATCGGCTTTACTTCGGTGCTGGCAGTGCTGCTGTGGTGGGTTCTTGAGGGCACGCGACTCGGTAGCGCTGTGCGAGCAGGCAGCGAGTCGACCGAGATGGTCTCGCTGCTCGGCATCAATGTGCTGCGTATTTTCAGCCTGGTATTTGGTTTGGGCGCAGCCACCGCTGCACTGGCCGGCGTGCTTGCATCTCCCATCCGTGGAGCAGAACCCTTCATGGGCATTGAAGCCCTGGCGGTAGCCTTTGTCGTGGTGGTCGTGGGGGGGCTGGGCAGTTTCAGTGGCGCATTGCTGGGCGGATTGATGATCGGCATTGTGCAAAGCGTCATGAGCACGCTATGGCCAGAAGGGGCCCGCCTGATGATCTATGTGGCCATGGCGGCGGTGCTGCTACTGCGTCCCCACGGCCTGCTGGGCCGCAAGGAGTGAACCCTATGAAGAAATACACGCATTTTCTGTTTGCAGCAGTGGTGGTGGTGGCCATGCCGTTGCTGATGCAGTCGGGCTCCTTGGCTAGCGAGGTACTCATCTTTGCGCTGGCGGCCATGGGTTGCAATCTGCTGCTCGGCTTCACCGGCTTGCTATCGTTCGGGCAGGGCATCTTCTTTGGTCTGGGCAGTTACACCGTTGCCTTGCTACTCACCCGCTGGCCTGTTCCCATGCCGCTTGCGTTGCTGCTCGCCACAGTCATGGGAGCGCTCGGGGCGGCCGTGGTGGGCTGGGTGGCCATTCGCCAGCGTGGCACCTACTTTGTGATGCTGACCTTGGCCTTTGCGCAGATGTTCTATTTCATTGCCTATACGGCTACCGGCTTGACGGGGGGAGACAACGGGTTGATGGATATCCCTCGTCCCAATGTGTCCATCCTGAGCTTTGACCTGTGGACGTTGGCGTCGCCCTGGCAGTTCTATGGTTTTGTTTCGCTGATTTTTTTGGTGGTGTTCTGGCTGCTGCTCAAGGTGTCACGCTCCACATTCGGGCGAACCTTGCTGGCAGTGCGGGACAACGAAGAGCGTGCGGCTGCCATTGGCTACAACCTCAGGCTGCTCAAGCTGCAGGCGTTTGTGATCTCGGGCGCTGTCACCGGTCTCGCGGGGGCGCTGCATGCCATGATGACCGGCCTGGCTCCGCTGTCCAACGCGGAGTACCACACCAGTGAAATGATCCTGGTGATGACCGTTATTGGCGGGACGGGCAACCTGTTTGCCTCGCTGCTGGGATCAGCGTTCTACCTGCTGCTGGCCGACTGGCTGTCTCAACTGTGGCCGCGTTGGCTCTTGCTGCTGGGCATTGCATTGATGGCCGTGAGCCTCTGGATGCAGCGCGGGCTGTGGGGCCTGGGTGAAACGGTCTGGAATCGGCTGCAAGGGCATCGCAAACAGTCGGCTGGCACGGTGGTGACGCCATCGGGAGCTGCAGTTCCTGCGAAAGGAGAACAGGCATGAGCCCAAAAACCCCGATCTTGTTGGAAGCCATTGATGTCGAGAAGCACTATGGCAAGTTTGCAGCGCTGGGCGGTGTAAGTCTCCAGGTGCGTGCGAATACCGTGCATTCGGTGATTGGCCCCAACGGTGCTGGCAAGACCACGTTGTTCCACATGCTCACCGGCACCAAGGCAGTCAGTGGAGGCCGGATTCTTTTTGATGGACAGGATGTCACCCATGAGCCAGACCATCGGCGGGTGCAGCGAGGCATTGCGCGTTCATTCCAGGTGACCAGCCTGTTCTTGAGCTTGCCCGTGCGTGAGAACCTGCGCCTCGGCGCACAAGGCGTACAGCCTGCACGCGCCCTGAATCCTTGGCACGAGCCGGTAGGGGCGCGTGCGCAGTCGCAGGTGGTTGACGCCGTTCTGTCCAAGGTGGGACTGGAGAACCTCGCGGACACCCCCGCTGGCAATCTTTCGCATGGCCAGCAGCGCCGGCTGGAAGTGGGCATGGCCCTGGCTGCACGGCCGAAGGCCATCTTCCTGGATGAGCCCACGTCTGGCATGGGCATCGATGACCTGGACGACATGAAGCGCTTGATCAAGAGCCTGCGCGACGAACACACGGTGGTCTTGATCGAGCACAACATGAACATCGTGATGGATATCTCGGACACCGTGACGGTGATGCAGCTGGGGCGCGTGCTGGCCGAAGGCATGCCACACGACATACGCAGCGACGAAAGGGTGCGGACTGCGTACTTGGGCAACATGATCACAGGGGGCAAGGCATGATTCTCGATGTTGACAACCTGCATGCCCACTACGGCAAAAGCCATGTGCTTCAGGGTGTGTGTTTCACGGTGGGTAACGGCGAACTGGTCACCCTGCTGGGGCGCAACGGCTCAGGCAAGACCACCACACTCAAGAGCATTGCCGGGGTAGTCGCTCCCACGCAGGGCCGATTGGCATTTGCCGGCAAACCGCTGCAGGGTCAGGCTTCGCATGTGATCGCCCGGCAGGGGGTGTGTCTGGTACCGGAGCACCGGGGCATCTTCAAGCTGCTGACCGTGGAAGAGAACCTGATGCTGGGCCTGCGAAAAAGCTCACCCTGGCAACTGGACGACGTGTACCGCATTTTCCCCAGGCTCAAGGAGCGCAAGCGTAACGGCGGTGGGCAGCTCTCCGGCGGCGAGCAGCAAATGCTCGCGATCGGCCGCGCGCTGATGAACGACCCCAAGTTGCTCATGTTGGACGAGCCCGTGGAGGGGCTGGCTCCCGTGATCGTGGAGGAAATCGTGGCCCAGCTCAAGACCATCAAGGCCGCAGGCGTTGCCATCTTGCTGGTGGAGCAGAACCTGGAGGTCTGCACGCAACTGGCCGACCGCCATTGCATCCTGGAACAAGGACGCATCGTCTACACAGCCGACAACGCAAGCTTTCTTGCCGATGAAGAGGTCAAAGACCGTTATCTGGGCGTGGGCTTGGCCTGAGCTCTGGCCCATCCCGCATTGAATCCCGAAGGGCGTTTCATGAAGTTTCTGATTGCTCGTCTTAACCACGAGACCAATACCTTTTCTCCGGTACCCACGCCCTTGAAGGCGTTTGCGCCCGAGTACGACGCGGCGGCCTTCCATGCCAACTTCGGCATGCGAACGGCGATGGCGGCTTTCATTGATGCAGCAAAGCGGGTAGGGGCGCAGTGCGTGACGCCCGTCTCCGCCACGGCAAACCCCAGCGGGCCAGTAGATGCCGACGCCTACCGCCAGTTGACGGACCGCATCGTCGCCGCAGCGGTGGGTTGCGATGCCATCCTGCTCGATTTGCATGGCGCGATGGTGGCGCAGAACACACCGGACGGGGAAGGAGACCTGCTTGCCCGGGTGAGGGCAGCTGCGCCTGGCGTTCCGTTGGGCGTAGCTCTGGACCTGCACGGCAACATCACGCAGAAGATGGTCGATAACGCCGATGTGATGGTGGGGTTCAAGACCTACCCGCATGTGGACATGTACGAGACGGGCGAGCACGCGGCACGTCTCGTATTGCAGATGTTGCAGCAAGGCACGCGCTATGCCGTGCGCTGGCGACAGTTGCCCCTGCTCAGTCACACCCTGCGCAGCACGACCTTGGGTGGCGCTATGGCCGCCGCCGTGTCATCGGCGCGGCAGGCCGAAGTGGAGGGTGTGCCGGCCATGACCATCTTTGCAGGCTTCTCCTTGGCCGACATCGCCGCACCATGCGTGAGCGTAGTGGCCACGGCGGAATGCACTGCCGAGGGTGAAGCGCTGTGCGCCGCTGCGCTGGACCGCGTGGCTGCCCAGATCTGGGCGGAACGTGAAGGCTACGTATATGCCAGCGAGCCCTTGGCCGAAGCCTTCGTTCGGGCGCAGCGCATGGCCGAAGGAGCGGGCAAGCCCGTGCTGCTGCTGGATCACAGCGACAACTGCATGTCCGGAGGAACCTGCGACACCATGGACGTGCTGCAGGCCGCCTGGCAGCATGGCCTGACTGGTATCGCCACGGGGCCGCTGTCTGATCCGGAGGCCGTTGAGCAGCTCGTGGCGGCCGGTGTGGGCGCGCAGGTGTCGGTGCGCCTGGGCAACAAGGTGCCGCTGGCTCGGCTGGGCATTGTCAAAGAGCCCGTGCTGGTGCAGGGCACAGTGCGTGCCATCAGCGACGGCAGCTACACCGTGACGGGCCCGATATACACCGGCCAGCGCTGCTCCATGGGGCGTGCCGTCTGGCTGGATGCCGGCGGCACGCAGATCGTGGTGGTTGAGCAGCCGCACGAACCGTGGGATCTGGGCGTTTTTTCTTGTGTGGGCCTGGACCCCGCGGCATATCGCTACCTGCTGCTCAAGTCGCGCATGTACTGCCGACCGGTCTTTGTGCCGCTCTCTGCTGGATTGGTGGAGTGCGATAGCCCCGGCGTAACGAGCTCGGACTACCAGCTGTTCCCGTTCGAAAACCTGCGCCAGCCCGTCTACCCGCTGGGCGACGTGCTCGCATATCCCTGACTGAGCTATATCTCTGGAGAACCCCATGGACACGAAAGTCAAACCCGACATCGAGAACCTGCGCATCAACGGCGAGCGCCTGTGGGCATCGCTGATGGAGCTGGCGCAGATCGGCGCCACCCCCAAGGGCGGCGTGTGCCGCTTG
>NZ_JAOBSQ010000060.1:0-147887 GCF_025246485.1 Acidovorax sp. K2F | reverse complement strand
CTAGCGGCCAATTTCATTCAAATCCTGGACCCGATATGGCCTACAGCGACCTGCGCGACTTCATGGCCCAGCTCGAAGCCACGGGCGGCCTGCGTCGCGTGGCGGAGCCCGTCTCGCCCCACCTGGAGATGACTGCGCTCAGCGACCGCGTGCTGCGCGCAGGCGGCCCGGCGCTGTTGTTCACCCAGCCCACGGGCCACCGCATGCCGGTGCTCACCAACCTGTTTGGCACCACAGACCGCGTGGCCCGCGCCATGGGCGTAGCCGACCTGCGCGGTGTGCGCGCCCTGGGCGAACTGCTGGCCACCCTCAAGGAGCCCGAGGCGCCGAAAGGCTTCAAGGACATGCTGGGCATGGGCCAGCTGCTCAAGACCCTGTGGAACATGGCGCCGCACACCGTGGCGCGCGGCGCACCCTGCCAGCAGGAGGTGTGGGAGGGGCCGGACGTGGATCTGGCCCGCCTGCCCGTGCAGCACTGCTGGCCTGGCGACGTGGCCCCGCTCATTACCTGGGGTCTGACCATCACGCGCGGCCCGCGCAAGGCGCGGCAGAACCTGGGCATCTACCGCCAGCAGGTGCTCTCGCGCAACCAGGTCATCGTGCGCTGGCTGGCGCACCGGGGCGGGGCGCTGGACTTTGCCGACCACTGCGCCGCCCACCCCGGCCAGCCCTACCCCGTGGCCGTGGCGCTAGGGGCCGACCCGGCCACGCTGCTGGGGGCTGTCACGCCAGTGCCCGATGCGTTGAGCGAATACCAGTTCGCCGGCCTGCTGCGCGGCGCCCGCACCGAAGTCACGCCCGCGTTGGGCGTGCCCCTGCAGGTGCCCGCCACCGCCGAGATCGTGCTCGAAGGTCACATCCAGCCCGACGCGAAACACGCCAGCGGCTGGCAACACGCGCTGGAAGGGCCGTATGGCGACCACACCGGCTACTACAACGAATGCGCCGAATTCCCCGTGCTCACCGTGGACCGCATCACGCTGCGGCGCGACGCGATCTACCACAGCACCTACACCGGCAAACCGCCCGACGAGCCCGCCGTGCTGGGCCTGGCGATGAACGAGCTGTTCATCCCGCTGCTGCAAAAGCAGTTCCCCGAGATCGTGGACTTCTACCTGCCGCCCGAAGGCTGCAGCTACCGGCTAGCGGTGGTCAGCATCCGCAAGGCCTACGCCGGCCATGCACGGCGCGTGATGATGGGCGTGTGGAGCCACCTGCGCCAGTTCATGTACACCAAGTTCATCGTGGTGGTCGATGCCGATGTGGACGTGCGCGACTGGAAGGACGTGATCTGGGCCATCACCACCCGCATGGACCCGGCGCGCGACACGCTGCTGGTGGAGCACACGCCCATCGACTACCTGGACTTCGCCTCGCCCGTGAGCGGCCTGGGCAGCAAGATGGGGATGGACGCCACCAACAAGTGGCCCGGCGAGACGCAGCGCGAATGGGGCAGCCCCATGGTCATGGAGGCCGCCGTGCAGGCGCGCGTGGACGGGCTTTTTACGGCGCTGGGCCTGTGACACCACCGCGCACCGCGGCGGTGCAGAGCTCCCCAGTCACGTAGAAGACAAGCACGCCCCGCGTTGTTTGCGACGATGTGCCAGCCCCGATAAAGAGGGCCCTGCACCGGCACCCACGGATGCCGGGATGCAGCACAGCGCACATCCCTAGGAGACAACGGCAATGCAGCAGCACCAGCCCGGCAGCATGATGGACCGGCCATTACTGGTTTCGGCCATCCTCGAACATGGCGAGAACCAGTACGGCGACCAGCAGATCGTCTCGCGCGACACCGATGGCAGCCTGCACCGCTACCGTTTTGCCGACATGGCCCGGCGCGCCCGGCAGCTGGCCAACGCGCTGCAGGCGCTGGGCCTGCGCCCTGGCAGCGTGGTGGGCTCGCTGGCCTGGAACAACCACCGCCACCTGGAGGCGTACTACGCCGTGTCGGGCAGCGGCATGGTCATGCACACCTGCAACCCGCGCCTGCACCCCGAGCAGCTGGCCTACATCGTCAACCACGCCGACGATGAGGTGGTGCTGTTTGACACCACCTTTGCACCGCTGGTGCGTGCCATTGCGGCGTTGTGCCCCCGCGTGCGGCACTGGGTGGCGCTGTGTGATGCCGAAATGCTGGGCACCATCGACCTGCAAAGGGTGCCCGGGGTCGAGGCCTACGAGACCCTGGTGGCCGGCCAGCATGACCGCTTTGTGTGGCCCGAATGTGATGAAAAGACCGGCGCAGCGCTGTGCTACACCTCGGGCACCACCGGCAACCCCAAGGGCGTGCTGTATTCGCACCGGGCGCTGGCGCTCAGTGCCCTGTCGGCCTGCATGCCGGGCGTGCTGAGCATCAGCGCGCGGGAGACCATCCTGCCCGTCGTGCCCATGTTCCACATCAACGCCTGGTGCCTGCCCTATGCGGCCCTGATTGGGGGGGCCAAGCTGGTGCTGCCCGGCCCGCGCCTGGATGCCGCCAGCCTGTACGAGCTGATGGAGACCGAGCGCGTCACCGTCAGCGCGGGTGTGCCCACCATCTGGATGGGCCTGATCCAGCATGTGGAGCAGCACGGGCTGCGCTTTACCACCATGCGGCGCACAGGCGTGGGCGGGTCGGCCATGCCCAAGGCGCTGATCGCCAAGTTCAACGACGTGTACGACGTGGAGGTGCGCCACGGCTGGGGCATGACCGAGACCACCGCCATCGCCACCATGAGCGTGCTGGGCGCGGCCGATGCCGAGCTGCCGCCCGAGGACCGCCATGCACTGGTCGCCAAGCAGGGCAAGTCGGTGTTCGGCATCGAACTCAAGCTGGTCGACGAAAACGGCGCCAGCCTGCCGCGCGACGGCGTGGCGCAGGGCGAGTTGATGGTGCGCGGCCAGTGGATCGTGGACCGGTACCACAAGGCCGAGCGTTCGGCGTTGGTGGATGGCTGGTTCCCCACGGGCGACATCGCCACCATCAGCCCGCAGGGCGTGGTGCAGATCCGCGACCGCACCAAGGACGTGATCAAGTCGGGTGGCGAATGGATCAGCTCCATCGACCTGGAGAACGCCGCTGTGGCGCATCCCGCGGTGGCCATGGCCGCTGTCATCGGCGTAAAGCACCCCCGATGGGACGAACGCCCGCTGCTCTTCATCGTGCGCAAGCCCGGCCAGTCGCTCGACAAGGCGCAGATCCTGGACTTCCTCGCAGAGCGTGTTGCCAAGTGGTGGCTGCCCGACGAAGTGCTGTTTGTCGAGAGCCTGCCATTGGGCGGCACCGGCAAGGTCCAAAAAAACGAGCTGCGGCAACGCCATGGCTCGGTGTTCGGCGGCGATTGACATCGCCCCACATTGACCCAGTTCCTACCCACCCACCCCACGGAGACACCCATGAACATGGTTCCCAGGAAATGGCCTCATCAATGGCTCAAGGCCGGCGCGTGCGCCGCAGCGCTGGTGATGGCGGCGCACGCCGGCGCGGCCGAGACGGTAAAGATCGGCTTCATCGATCTGCTGTCAGGCCCGTTCGCGCTCACCGGCCAAAGCTCGCTCAACCAGCTGCGCGAGGTGGTGGCGCAGGTCAATGCCAAGGCGGGGCCCAACGAGCCCAAGTTCGAGGTGATGGACTTCGACAACAAGGGCACGCCGCAGGAGAGCCTGAACGCACTCAAGGCTGCCACCGACCGGGGCGTACGCTACATCACCCAAGGGGGCGGATCGGGGGTGGCGCTGGCGCTGGTGGACGGCCTCAACAAGCTCGCCGAGCGCGATCCGGAGCGCGCCACCGTGTACCTCAACTACGCCGCCATGGACCCGCAGCTCACCAACGAGCGCTGCAGCTTTTGGCACTTCCGCTTCTATCCATCAAGTGAGATGAAGATGGAGGCGCTGACCACCTACCTGCAAGGCCGCAAGGATGTGAAGCGCGTGTACCTGCTCAACCAGGACTACACCCACGGCCGCCAGGTCTCCAAGGCCGCCAAGGAATACCTCGCGCGCAAGCGGCCCGACATCGAGGTTGTGGGCGATGACTTCATCCCCATCGCCCAGACGCGTGACTTCGCCTCGTACGTGGCCAAGATTGCCGCCACCAAGGCCGACACCGTCATCACCTCCAACTGGGGCAGCGACCTCACGCTGCTGTTCAAGTCCTCGCGCGACTATGGCCTGAACATCAACTACTTCACGCTCAATGCCAACAACCCCGGCACGCCCGCGCAGATCGGGCCCTGGGGCGAAGGCAAGGTCGGGGTCATCTGGAACTGGGTGCACAACGCCCCCACCCCCGAGCTCGAAAAGATCTACGTGGACTACAAGAAGAAGACCGGTGAAGACTTTGTGTTTGCCGCCCACTGGAACAGCGTGCACATGCTGCGCGAAGCCATGCGCAAGGCCCAGTCCACCGACGCCAAGAAGGTGGCCCTGGCGCTGGAGGGCATGACCTACAAGAGCCCCATGGGCGAGGTGCGCATGCGCAAAACCGACCACCAGCTTGAAGCCCCGCTGTACCTGGGCATCTGGGCCAAGCAGGGCAGCAAGGGCGTGAAGTACGACGCGGAGAAAACCGGCTACGGCTTCCGCTCCGAAGTGGCGTGGGACAACTACATCAGCGCCCAGCCGACGTCCTGCCAGATGAAGCGGCCATCCTGAGCGGGCGCAGCCCAGGCCCCGTGCGGGTGGCGGCGACTGCCTTCAATCCAGCCACCCCTTGGGCAACTTGTCCGCCTTTTTCTCCACCGGGTTGGCCGTGAGCCACTGCGCCGCGTACTGGCGCATGAACTCCTTGGCCTTTTCCGGCCGGGCCGTGAGCCACGCGTCGTACGCGCCTTCGTTCAGGATGGCGGGCATGCTCTTCTCGCTGCCGGGCTGGCCGTAGCGGTGCAGCAGCGCGTGGTTGTTGGCGTTCACCGTGAGCAGGCAGTAGCTGATGATCACCTCGCCGTCAGCGCCCAGCCAGCGCGCCCACAGGCCCGCCACGCCCATCGGCTTGCCGTCCACGCGCGCGACGCGGGTGGGCACGGCCTTGCCGCTGCGCAGGTCGTCCTCATAAAACGCAGCCATGGGCACGATGCAGCGCTGGCCGTTCAGCCATGCGTCGCGAAACGCCGTGCCGGTGGAGGCGGTGTCGGACTTGGCGTTGACCAGCTTGGGTGCACGCAGCTTGGCGTCGGATGCCGACTTGACCCAGTGCGGCACCAGGCCCCATTGCGCAGGCACCAGTACCCGGTCGGGGGCGGCGTTGCCGGGGGTGTCTGATGCAGTTGTTGATGGAGCGGTCTCCTCGGCCGGGCTCGTGGGCCCTTGTGCCAGGGCGGCGGCCGTCGCGGCATGCACGATAAACAAACCTGGCTTGCGGGGCCACAGGTGGCGTTCACCCAGCGCCGCAGGGGGCTCGACCGCAAACGCCTCGCGGTAGGTGTCGGCGTGTTGCAGGGTTTCGTAGTGGGTACTCATGGGGCCATGGTACCCGTGTGCAGGGGGGCGCTCAGCGAGATTTCAAGCAAAAGAGGCTGGTAGCGCTAGTGCAATATGCCTTGATAGCTATCAATAAAATAGCGCTGTGTTTGCCTCCCTGAGGGCGCTCCGGGCAGGCCGTGATGTGCGTCAAGCCCGTTGTCGCTTGCGTTGTGACGTGTGCTGGCGCTGTTTTCACAATGTCCGCATGGACTTCGCACCTTCCCCGCTGGCTCTGCAACTGCGTGATCGCCTGCTGGCGTTCATCGACCGTTATCTGCTGCCCTACAACGCCGCCTGGCATGCGGCCGTGGCCGCGCGCGACTACCCGCCGCCGTTCCTGGAAGACCTCAAGGCCCTGGCCCGCGAAGAAGGGCTGTGGAACCTTTTCTTGCCCACGCTGCGCGAGGACGAGCCGGGCACCCGCCTGTCCAACCTCGACTACGCACCACTGGCCGAGGCCATGGGCCGCCTGCCCTGGGCGGCCGAGGTGTTCAACTGCCAGGCGCCGGACACCGGAAACATCGAGCTGCTGCACCGCTTTGCCACACCCGCGCAGCGCGCCCGCTGGCTGGTACCGTTGCTGGACGGCCAGATGCGTTCGGCCTTTGCGATGAGCGAGCCCGACGTGGCCTCGTCCGACCCCACCAACCTGCAGACCACGGTGCGACGCGAGGGGGATGGCCTGGTGCTCAGCGGCCGCAAGTGGTTCATCACCGGCGCGGCGCATCCGCACTGCCAACTGCTCATCGTGCTGTGCCGCAATGCGGATGCCGATGGTGCAGACAGCCACCGCCGCCACAGCATGGTGCTGGTGCCCGTGGACACGCCGGGTGTGCAGATCGTGCGCAACATCCCCGTGCTGCACCACCATGCGCCCGAGGGGCATTGCGAGATCCTGCTGCAGGGCGTGCGTGTGCCTGCGGACCACCTGCTGGGCGACTGGGGGGCGGGGTTTGCGATGGCGCAGGCGCGCCTGGGCCCGGGCCGTGTGCACCACTGCATGCGCACCATCGGCCAGTGCGAACTGGCGCTGCGCCTGGCCACCGAGCGCGCGCTGGAGCGCACGGCGTTTGGCAAGCCGCTGGCCGATCAGGCCAACGTGCAGGAGTGGCTGGCCGATTCGCGCATCGAGATCGACCAGGCGCGCCTGCTGGTGCTGCACGCTGCGTGGATGCTGGACCAGGGCGAATCAGCCGATGCGGCGGACACGCGCGCCGTGCGTGCGCAGGTCGCTGCCATCAAAGTGGTGGCCGCGCGCCTGCAGCAGCGGGTGGTGGACCGCGCCATGCAGATCTTTGGCGCCATGGGCCTGTCGCCCGACACGCCGCTGGCCGCCTTCTGGACCTGGGGCCGCGCGCTGCGGCTGATGGATGGGCCCGACGAGGTGCACCTGCGCACCGTGGCGCGCCATGAGCTGGCGCAGGCGCGTGCGGCCCTGGAGGCGTCGGCGGCCTACTTCACCACCCCCGAGCAGCTGCGCGCGCCGCCGCACCTGAGTGCTTGAGCGGTCCGGCGTCTTTCAGAGAGAGCGTGCCGTCGATCGTGGCCCCTGAAGTGCTCCGTCTCCACTTGGCAGCCGGGGCGTGCTTGCCGATACTGTGGTCCCAGCCGCTGGCACTGAGGCCCCCACACCATGCACACCACCATCCCCCGCGCTTTCGTGTTTGCCGTTTCCTTCGCTGTGCTCTGCACTGCCCACGCCCAGCCCCAGAAGCTGCGGCCCGGCCTGTGGGAGAACAGCGTGACCATGAAAAGCCAGAGTGGCCAGCTGGAGGCCGCAATGGCGCAGATGCAGAAGTCCATGGCCAGCCTGACGCCCGCGCAGCGCAAGCAGATGGAGCAAGCCATGGCCCAGCAGGGTGTGAGCATGGGCCCCAGCGGCAACACCGTGAAGGTCTGCATCAGCCCCGAGCAGGCCGACCTGGACCGAATTCCGGCGCAGGAGGGCTGCACGCAGAACGTGCAACGCACGGGCCCCAACGCGGTGGCGATGACGTTCAGCTGCAAGGGCGCCCAGGGGCAGCCGCCCACCACGGGCGAAGGAACGATGACCTTCCAGGGCCCCACGGCCTACACGGGCAATTTCAAGGTCAAGACCACGTCGAACGGCAAGCCCGAGCAGATCGACATGGTGCAAAACGGCAAGTGGCTCGCCGCTGACTGCGGCACGATCAAGCCCGTGCGTTAGACCCTGCCGCCACGGTACGGTGGGCGGCAGGCGCCACCACCACGCGGTTGCGGCCCAGGGCCTTGGCGTGGTACAGCGCCTGGTCGGCGCGTTCCAGCGTGTGCTCCACGGTGTCTCCGGGCAGGTGCTGCGCCAGGCCGATGGACACCGTGAGGTGCAATGAGCCTGCGCTGTGGGCAATCTCCAGCGCCTGCACGGCCTGGCGGATGCGTTCGAGCAACTCGCGCGCATGGTCTGCCGAGGTGTCGGTGAGCATCAGCACAAACTCCTCGCCACCCCAGCGGGCCAGCACGTCGGTATCGCGCACACTGGCGCGCACCGTGCCCGCAAAGGCCTGCAGCGCGCGGTCGCCGGCAGCGTGGCCGTGCTGGTCGTTGATGGGCTTGAAGTGGTCGATGTCCAGCTGCGCCAGCAGCATCGGGCGGCCGCTGCGCAGGCTGCGGCGGTGCTCCAGCGCCATCAGGTCGAGCATGGCGCGGCGGTTGATGAGGCCCGTCAGCTCGTCGCGGGTGGCCAGTTCGCGGTTGACTTCGAGCGCCTGGGCCAGTGCCTCGCGCTGCTGCTGCAGTTTGGCGCGGATGCGCTGGATGCGCAGGTTCAGCGCAATGCAGCCGCTGAGCACGATGAGCACCATCAGCGCGTAGGCGGTATCGAGGTAGCCCGAGGCGTTGGCGTTGAAGCGCGAACTGACGCCGATGGCGCTGGCAAAGGCCAGCAGCGCATACACGCCAATGCCGATCACCTCGGCCACCGTGAGGCCGAAGGTGCCAAAGAACAGGATCATGGCCAGCACGCTGGGCACCAGCCCGCGCGCATCGCCTGCCAGCACATAGGCCACGGCGCCGCTGGTGATGGTCCAGACCATTTGCGGGATGGTGAGCGAGGGGTCGCGCAGGCGGGCGGTTTCGCCGGAGCGGATGAAGGCCGTCATGACCACCAGGCCGCCCACCGACAGGGCGGCCCACCATTGCACGGCGGTCTGGTCCACGGTGGTGCTGGAATGTGCCACCAGCAGCATCACGCCGGCGCTGCCTGCCATCAGCGTGAGCGCCAGCAAGGCCATGCCCACCAGCGTGCGCCGCCGAGGGTCGGTGGAGAGGATCACATCCTTGAGGCGCTGCCAGCGGGCGGGTGGGCGCAAGGTGGGGGGCTCCGGCCAGGAGAGAGGGCCGCGCGGCGCGCGGGCGGGGTGGCCCGAAACCCGTGTGATCCTGGGTTACCGGCCGGTCGGAGATTTTACGGTGAGGTAGTGCCGTGCGTATAGCCCCCCAGGGCTTGTCCGGGCCTTGACCAGGCCTGGGGCCCGCGTGGCGAGCCCGACCTGCGCGCGGGGTGTCGCGCTACAGCGTGAGCGCGGCCAAGGCGGCCAGCGGGGCCGTCTCGGCACGCAGCACACGCGGACCCAGCGTGACGGGGGCGAAGCCGTGTTGCAGCGCCAGGTCCTCTTCCGCAGCGCTCAGCCCGCCCTCTGGGCCCGAGAGGAACAGCACGGGGCGCTGGCCATCCGCGCTGCCCGTGGCCTCGCGCAGCGGCACGGTACCGGCCCGCAGCGACAGCAGCAGGCGCTGGGGAGTGTCCCGTGTCTCGGGAGATGTCAGGCCCTGCCCTGGTGAACGCAGCCAGCCTGCCAGGTCGATGGCGGCGTGCACCACCGGTACGCGGTTGCGGCCGCACTGCTCGCAGGCGGCCACGGCCACGGCCTGCCAGTGGGCGATCTTCTTGTCGGCGCGCTCGCCCTTGAGCTTGAGCACGCTGCGCTCGGCCACCAGCGGGGTGATGCTGGCCACGCCGAGTTCGGTGGCTTTCTCGACCAGCCAGTCCATGCGCTCGTTGGCGGTGATACCCGCCAGCAGGTGCACGGCGCGGGGCGCCTCGCGCTCGATGGCGTGGTGCGCCCCCACCAGCACGCGCACATCGCTGCGGCCCATCTTGACCACGGTGGCATCGAACTCGCCGCCCGGGTCGGCCGAGCTCTGGCCGCCGTGGAACAGCGTGATGCCGTCACCAGGCTGCAGGCGCAGCACCTGCACATGGCGTGCAGCGCCCGGCGGCAGGTCCAGCTCGGCGCCGGTGGCCAGGGGGGCCGGGCAATGGAAACGGGGCATTTGCTATCTTTGTAATAGCTGCTAGCGCATGATTTGTCTGCGCTTGAGCCGGTTTTTGCTTGATTTCTTGGGGCGTGCCGTGGATGCGGAGGGCTGTGGCTACATGCGGCCGTACGCAAACCCCACCACGGGCTCGGTGCCTTCGATCTGGTCCAGCATCTTGAGCAGCGGCCCCAGCTGGCGGTAGCGGTTGGCGGTGGCGCGGATGTAGGCGATGAAGCGGGGCGCATCGGCCAGGTACTTGGGCTTGCCATCGCGCAAGGTCAGGCGCGCAAAAATGCCCGCGACCTTGAGGTGCCGCTGCAGGCCCATCCACTCCACCGCGCGGTAGAACTCGCCAAAGTCATCGCCCCAGCCGCTGGCGCTGGTGGCGCCCAGCAGTCCGGCCTTGCGCGCCTTTTCCCAGTAACGCACGGTAATGTCGATGACGAATTCTTCTTCCCAGCTGATGAACGCATCGCGCAGCAGGCTGGCAATGTCGTAGGTGATGGGGCCGTAGACAGCGTCCTGGAAGTCCAGCACGCCCAAGGGGGCGCCCTGTTCGGCAGGTGCCATCAGGTTGCGGGTCATGAAGTCGCGGTGCACATACACCTGCGGGGCGGCCAAGTTGTGCGCCACGATGGCGTCAAAGGCGCTGCTCAAGGTGGCCTGTTGCTTGTCATCCAGCGTGACGCTGCGGTGCTGGGCGAGGTACCAGTCGGGGAACAGCGCCAGCTCGCGGCGCAGCAACGCCTCGTCGTAGGCGGGCAGCACGCCGGGGGTGGACGCCTTTTGCCACTGCAGCAGCACATCGGTGGCCTGCTGGTACCAGGCGTAGGCGTCCTGGGGTTTTTCAGGGTTCAGCCGCTCGATCACCGTCTGGTGGCCCAGGTCGGACAGCAGCATGAAGCCGGTGGGCGCATCAAACGCCAGGATCTGCGGCACGTTCAGCCCCGCGGCGGCCATCAGGCCCTGCACCTGCACAAACGGCTGGCAGTTTTCCTTGTCGGGCGGCGCGTCCATGACGATGCGGCTGGCGCCCGTGGCTGTGTCGATGCGCAGGTAGCGGCGGAAGCTGGCATCGGCCGAGGCGGGGCGCAGCGTGGCAGGCAGCAGCTGGTGGGGGCCCACGAGAGGCGCCAACCAGGCTTCGAAGGCCGCGCGACGGGCTGCATCAGGCCAGCTGACAGGGGTGGAGGCGGCGGGCGTAGCAGGTGCGGCCACGGTGGCGCCCAGGGGCTGGCCGGCGGGCGATGGGGGGATGGGGTGGCTCATGGATAATCCGATTTTACAAACCGGTCGTGGCTGGCGCCGTGCGCGCTGGCCAGGACCGGTCCCTTTGTCCGCTACCGCCCCTCAACACCCCACGTGCCACGCTGCCAGCCCCTCACCGTGCAGAACCTCACCTCCCTTCGCGCCCGGCCCGCCATGGCGAAGTCTGCACGGCTGCGGCCCCCCGTGCCCCGCGTGCTGGCCCTGGGCGTTGCGCTGGCCTGGTGTGGCCTGCCGCTGGCGGCTCTGGCCCAGGACGGAGCCGCGCCCAGCGCCTGGGATGCGCCGCCGGTGCTGCGCACGTCACCCCTGCTGCAGGAAAAGATTCCCGACGCCGTGCGTTCGCAATTGCCCGTCTTTGTGAAGGGCGACCACATCAGCGGCCAGACCGACCTGAATGCACTGATTGAAGGCAACGCCGAGCTGCGCCGGGGCGACACGGTCATCCGCGCCGACCGGCTCGACTACAACGTGCCCGAGGACCTGGCCAAGGCCAACGGCAAGGTGCGCATCAACCGCGCAGGCAACGTCTACGAAGGCACGGCGCTGGAGCTGCGGGTGGAGGCCTTCGAGGGCTTCTTCAGCGACGCGCGCTACCGCTTCCTGGCCACGCAGGCGCATGGAGATGCGACGCGGGTGGACTTTGTGGACCGCTACCGCGCCGTGGTGCACAACGGCACCTACACCACCTGCGAGCGTGGCAACGAGGAAAGCTGGCAGCCCGACTGGGTGCTGCGCGCCGCCACCATCCGCATTGACAACGAGGAAGAGGTGGGCACGGCCGAAGATGCGGTGCTGGAGTTCAAGGGCATCTCGGTGCTGCCCATTCCGTACATCAGCTTCCCACTGTCGGAAAAGCGCAAATCAGGCCTGCTGCCGCCCACCGTCGGGCTCGACAGCCGGGATGGCGTGACCTACATGCAGCCGTATTACTGGAACATCGCGCCCAACCGCGATGCCACCTTGCGCGCCGCGCTCATGACCAAACGAGGCGCCAACGTGGGCGGCGAGTTCCGCTACCTGGAGCCAACCTACAAAGGCCAGATCAGCGCCGACGTGATGCCCACCGACCGTCTGCGCGACCGTGTGCGCTGGAGCTTTAGCGGCAAACACGAAGGCGCGTTCGACACCGGCATCGGCGGGCTGGGGCTGAACCTCAACCTCAACCGCGTGAGTGATGACAACTACTGGCGCGACTTCAGCCGCGCCACCGAGCAGTTGCGCCAGCGCCTGTTGCCCAACGATGCCATCCTGTCCTGGGGCCGCAACGACATGTCGGCCACCGTGCGCACCCTCAAATGGCAGACGCTGCAAGACGTGAGCTCGCCCATCGTGCCTCCGTATGACCGCATGCCGCAGGTGCAATGGCGCTACAACCCCTCGCAGCTGGGCGGTGGATTCGATGCCAGCGTGGAGCTGGACACCACGCGCTTTGAAGCAGCCCGTGCGCTCACGGGCCAGCCCAATGCCGATCGCAGTTACGCCATGGCGCAGATCAGCCGCCCCTTCCTGTCGCCGGGCGGCTTCATCACCCCGCGCCTGCAACTGCATGCCACGCAGTACCAGTTTGACTCGGCCCTGTCCAACGGCCAGCGCTCGGCCAGCCGCACGCTGCCTACCTTCAGCCTGGACAGCGGCCTGGTGTTCGAGCGTGACACCGCCTACTTTGGTCGCGCCTTCCTGCAGACACTGGAGCCCCGGGCGTTCTACACCTACACGCCCTACCGCGACCAGAGCATGCTGCCGGTGTATGACACGGCGGCCAATGACTTCAACTTTGCGACCATCTACACAGAGAACGCGTTTGGCGGCAACGACCGGCTGGCCGACAACAACTTGCTGACCCTGGGCGTGACCACACGCCTGCTGGACCCTGAGTCGGGCGCCCAGGCAGCGCGCTTCGGCATTGCCCAGCGGGTGCGTTTCTCGGACCAGAAGGTCACCCTGCCAGGGGGCACGCCGGTCAGCGAGCGCCTGTCGGACCTGCTGCTGGGCGCGGGCATCAACTGGACACCGCAGTGGAGCTTTGACTCCACCGTGCAGTACAACCCCAAGACCGGACAGTCCATCCGTTCGACCATCGGCGCGCGCTACAGCCCCAGCAACTACCGCACCGTGAGCGCGGCCTACCGTCTGCAACGTGGCACCAGCGAGCAGATCGACATCGGCTGGCAGTGGCCGCTGAACGACCTGTGGGGCGACAAGGGCAAGGACCTGGGCCCCGGCCGCGGCCAGGGCGGCGGGCGCTGGTACAGCGTGGGCCGCCTGAACTACAGCATGAAGGACCGCAAACTCGTGGACACCGTGGTGGGCTTCGAGTACGACAGCTGCTGCTGGATCGGCCGTGTGGTGCTGGAGCGTCTGCAAAGCAGTGTGACCAGCTCCAACACGCGCCTGCTGTTCCAGATCGAATTCGTGGGCTTCTCCCGCCTGAGCCTGGGCTCCAGCCCGCTCGACTCCTTCAAGCAAAATGTGCCGCGTTACCAGAACCTGCGCGAGCAGGTCTCCACGCCCAGCCGCTTCAGCAACTACGACTAGACCATGAACCACCGTGTATTCGCACTGGCCTTGACGGCCGCGTTGGCATCCCTCGTGGCGCAAGGCGCTGCGGCCCAGGGCCTGCGCCCCTCGGGGACCTCGTCCTCGGGCAAGACAGGGTTGTCTTCCTCGCCGTCTTCGCTGAATGCGCGCCCTGCTGCCGTGCCCTCCATCACGCTGCCCGCTCCTTCCACCAGCGCGGCCCCGCGCTCGGCCGACTTCATCGTGGCGGTGGTCAACTCCGAGCCCGTGACCAACTACGAGGTGCGCTCGCGCCTGGCACGTGCCGAGGCGCAGATCGCCAAGCAGGGCGGTGCCATGCCACCGCGCGATGCGCTGGCGCGCGAAGTCCTCGAACGCATCATCCTGGAGAAGGTGCAGCTGCAGCAGGCCCGCGAATCGGGCATCAAGGTCGATGACTACGCCGTGTCGCAGGCCGAGCAGGGCGTGGCCCGCCAGAACGACATGACGGTGGACGAGCTGTATGCGCGCCTGGCCCGCGATGGAATGAGCAAGGACCGTTTTCGCGAAGAGCTGCGCAACCAGTTGCTGCAGCAGCGCCTGCGCGAGCGCGAAGTCGAAGCGCGGGTGAAGGTGAGCGATCTGGACGTGGACCAGTTCCTGCGTGAAGAGCAAAAGGGCACGGATGTCGCCGCCATGGAGATCAACCTGGGCCATGTGCTGGTGCTGGTGCCTGAAAACGCCACCCCCACGCAGGTGGCCGAGCGGCAGGCACGGGCACAGCGAGCGGCCGACAAGGTGCGCGCGGGCGAAGACTTTGCAGCGGTGGCCCGCGAGTTCTCCGATGCGCCCGAAGGCCAGCGCGCTGGTGGATTGCTGGGCTTGCGGCCTGCGGATCGTTATCCGGAGCTGTTTGTGAACTCCACCCTCGGCCTGCCGGTGGGCTCCATCGTGGGCCCGGTGCGCTCGCCAGCGGGTTTTCACGTGCTCAAGGTGGTGGAACGTGTGACGGCGGGTATGCCGACCACCGTAGTGCAAAACCATGCGCGCCACATCTTGCTGCGCACGGGCCCCCAGTTGTCCGAAGCCGCCGCCGCCGCGCGCCTGGCCGACTACCGCCGCCGCTTGCTGGCGGGACAGGCCGACTTTGCAGCCCTGGCGCGCGAGCATTCGCAGGACGGCAGTTCCAAGGAGGGCGGCGACCTCGGCTGGGCCAACCCAGGCCGGTATGTCCCCGAGTTCGAGCAAGCGCTGGACGCCCTCAAGCCCGGTGACATCAGCGAACCCCTGGTTTCGCGTTTTGGCGTGCACCTGATCCAGCTGCTCGAACGCCGCGAGGCCAAGCTCACCCAGCGCGAGCAGCGCGAAATGGCCCGCAGCACGGTGCGCGAGAAGAAGCTCGACGAGGCCTATGCCACCTGGGCGCAGGAGTTGCGCGGGCGCGCGTATGTCGAGTACCGCGAGCCACCCCAGTGAGTGCAGCGCACACGAGCTCCAAGCACTCTCAGACACGACAACAGGTAAGGCCGCGTTGAAACACATTCCCCGCAAGCGCTTCGGACAGCATTTCCTGTCCGACCAGGGCATCATCGACGGCATCGTGCAGGCCATTGCGCCGCTGCCCGGCCAACCCATGGTCGAGATTGGGCCCGGTCTGGCCGCGTTGACGCAGCCCCTGGTGGAACGCCTGGGGCGCCTCACGGTCATCGAACTGGACCGCGACCTGGCGCTGCGCCTGCGCCTGCATGGCCAGCTCGACGTGATTGAGTCGGACGTGCTCAAGGTGGACTTCACCGCACTGGCGCAGACCCTGCGTGACAAGGCAGGACAGCCCGGTTTGCGGTTGCGCGTGGTGGGCAACCTGCCCTACAACATCTCCACACCCATCCTGTTCCATCTGCTGGACCATGTGCAGGTCATCGAAGACCAGCACTTCATGCTGCAAAAGGAAGTGATCGACCGCATGGTGGCCAGCCCCGCCACGGGCGACTACGGTCGCCTGTCGGTGATGCTGCAATGGCGCTACGCGATGGAAAACGTGCTGTTCGTGCCGCCCGAGAGCTTCGACCCGCCGCCACGCGTGGACAGCGCCGTGGTACGCATGGTGCCGCATGCAGAGCCTGCGGCCTTGTCTGTGCCGCTGCTGGAAGAGCTGGTGCAGGTCGCCTTCAGCCAGCGCCGCAAGCTGCTGCGCCACACGCTGGGCCGCTGGCTCGAAGCACGCCAGTTCGCTGGTGAATTCGATACCCAGCGCCGTGCCGAGGAAGTGCCCGTGGCTGAATACGTGGCCCTGGCGCAGAATTGCTCTTAAATTGATAGCTGGCAGCGCTTGTTGAATGGGTGCTGGCGGTCTATGGGGCAAAAAAATGGGGTGCAGTGCACCAGCATCATCCGCATCAATGGCAGGAAAAGAGGCCTGCCTCGGGTGTGGCAGGCGCTTGATTCAACTCTGCCCTCGACGATGGGCGACATACCATGCCAGAGACACCGCGCAAGGGCCGCCCCGCCGCGCTGGTGTCGTCCCCCTTCCCGGCGAAGCCGAGAGAAGGGGGAAGCGGCGTAGCCGCTCAGGGGGATGTACCGAGTTATGCGGCGCTGAGCCAATACCCGGCATTGAAAGGGCTGCTCATGCGCAGCGCCATGGGCGACACGTCCACAAGCTTGTCGGTGGGCATCTTTTCAGCGGGTTCGCCGTTGATCTCGATGCCTTCCACGGCCTGGGTGTCGCTAGCCTCGTTCGCCCGTTCTGCTTGGCTGGTGGATGCAGAACGGGCTACAGAAAAGAATAGAAACACCGGAAGGGGATCTTGCGATCACCCCAGTAGTCGGCGGCATCACGGAAGATGTCGAGCAGCTGCTCGCGCGCTTCCTTGTCGAACTTGCCCGTGGCAGGAATCTGCTCCAGCACCACGATGAAACCAGGCTGCGGGCCCGATTTGTGCAAGGGGTCTGTCATGCAGTCGTACAACGCATCGAAGTTCTTGCCGAAGTGCGACGGGAACGTGAATTGGGCGGCAATCAGGTCCAGCACATCCTGCTTGGACTGCGCGTGGGCCAGATTGGCGTACAAGAAATGGTGACCCATGGAGGTGGCTGCATCTTGCAGGTCCTGCACGCGGAAGGCGCGAATGGACTGCACGATGTTGGTGCGCACGCCACGCAGTGGCGTTTCCAGGTCTTTACGAAGTGGCGTCTGCATCTCCGCTACTCTTTCTTTATAAAGTCCACAAACTTCTGGCATCTCACAGGCTGCAGGATGCGGCCTGTGAATGGGGAATTCAATGGGGCGCGGCGTACGCTTTCAGGGATGGGCTGGCGTACGACGCATTGGGGTTACTCGACGATCTCGCGAAAACTGGCGTAGTGGTCGCTGGTGTAGTAGCAGGCATCCGGCATCCGGGGCTTGCCGCCACACACGATGCGCCGGGCTCCCCGGTCGCGCGATCCTGGTGTTCTGACGGTGTATTCACGGTAGTAGCCCCGCTTTTGGGCGGGCAACAGCCGCTCGCGATTGCCAAAAACCGATCCGTCCTTGTCGTACGGAAAGGGCCCGCCCTCACGAATCAGCGCATACGTTGTCCGCCCTTGGGGCGGCAACTCGGCCAGTGCGATGGGGGTGATGGACCCGTCGGTGGACGGGGATTTCCGGGCATGTCCCGCGACCGGAGACAGCACGAAAGCAACACCCAAAACACACAATAACCCTGCCTTGCGCGCCCGGGTGGCTACAGCCTTCAGCATCAACGAACCTTTCAGAAACTACGGGTTAACCCGAAATTTCGACCCGCTAGTGTCGCTCAACGGTCCCCAAAAAGCAAGCGTCTGCACAAAGATTGGGCAGACGCTGAAGGGCTTTGCAGGGATTTTAAGTTAGCGCTTGCTATTCTTTTAAGGCTTACCGCAGGGCGTTGGCATCGGCCACGGTGAGGGCTGTCATGTTCACAATACGACGCACGGTGGCACTGGGTGTCAGGATATGAACCGGCTTGGCAGCGCCCAGCAGCACGGGGCCGATGGCAATGCCGCCACCTGCTGCGGTCTTGAGCAGGTTGTAGGCAATGTTGGCGGCGTCGATGTTGGGGAACACCAGCAAGTTGGCGTCGCCGGTCAGCTCGCTGCTGGGCATGAGCGCCGAGCGGGCCTTGCCGTCCAGCGCCACGTCGCCATGCATTTCGCCGTCCACTTCCAGCCAGGGGGCCTGCTGGCGCAGCAGTTCCAGCGTCCGGCGCATTTTCACGGCGCTGGGGCTGTTGCTGGTGCCGAAGTTGGAGTGCGACAGCAGCGCCGCCTTGGGCTTGATGCCAAAGCGCATCATTTCCTCGGCGGCCAGGGCGGTGATCTCGGCCAGCTCCTGCGGCGTGGGGTCGTAGTTGACGTGCGTGTCCACCAGGAACACCTGGCGACCCGGCAGCATCAGGCCGTTCATGCAGGCGTACACCGGCACATCCTGCTCGGTGCTGTCGGCGCCGCCTGCATGCTTGCCGATGACCTGGTCGATGTACATCAGGTGGTTGGCGGTGGTGCCCCAAGTACCGCAGATCAGGCCGTCCACTTCGCCCTTGTGCAGCATCATCGAACCGATGAGCGTGAGGCGGCGGCGCATCTCGATCTTGGCAACCTGCTGGGTGATGCCCTTGCGCTCGGTCATGCGGTGGTAGGTCTGCCAGAAGTCGCGGTAGCGGTGGTCGAAGTCGGTGTTGACCACGTCGTAGTCCACGCCTTCCTTCAGGCGCAGGCCAAACTTTTCGATGCGCTGGGCGATGATGGCGGGGCGGCCGATCAGCGTGGGGCGCGCCACCTTTTCGTCCACCACGATCTGCGCAGCACGCAGCACGCGTTCTTCTTCGCCCTCGGCATAGGCCACCCGCTTCTTGGCGGCATTGCGGGCCGCGTCGAAGATGGGCTTCATCGTCGTGCCCGAGGCATACACAAAGGTCTGCAGCCGGTCGCGGTACGCGTCCATGTCAGCGATGGGGCGCTGTGCCACGCCGCTGTCCATGGCGGCCTGGGCCACGGCGGGCGCAATCTTCATCATCAGGCGCGGGTCGAACGGCTTGGGAATCAGGTACTCGGGCCCGAAGGTCAGCTTCTCGCCCACGTAGGCGGCGGCCACCACCTCGCTTTGTTCGGCCTGTGCCAGCTCGGCAATCGCGTGCACCGCGGCAATCTCCATCTCATCGGTGATGGTGGTGGCACCGCAGTCCAGTGCCCCACGGAAGATGTACGGGAAGCACAGGACGTTGTTCACCTGGTTCGGATAGTCCGAGCGGCCCGTGGCCATGATGATGTCGTTGCGCACGCTGTGCGCCAGCTCGGGCGTGATCTCGGGGTTGGGGTTGGCCAGCGCGAAGATCACCGGGCGCTCGGCCATGGTGGCCACCATCTCGGGCTTGAGCACGTTGCCGGCCGACAGGCCCAGGAATACGTCGGCGCCGACCATCACCTCGGCCAGCTTGCGCGCGTCGGTCTTCTGCATGAACTGGCGCTTGTCGTCGTCCATCAGCTCTTCGCGGCCTTCATACACCACACCAGCCAGGTCGGTGACGAACACGTTCTTGCGCTGCACGCCCACCTTGAGCAGCAGGTTCAGGCAGGCCAGGGCCGCCGCACCCGCGCCGCTGGTGACCAGCTTCACGTCTTCGATCTTCTTGTTGGCGACCTTGAGCGCATTCACGACGGCAGCCGCCACCGTGATCGCCGTGCCGTGCTGGTCGTCGTGGAAGACCGGGATCTTCATGCGCTTGCGCAGCTCGCGCTCCACATAGAAGCAGTCGGGGGCCTTGATGTCTTCGAGGTTCACGGCGCCAAAGGTCGGCTCCAGTGCCGCAATCACCTCCACCAGCTTGGCGGGGTCCTTCTCGTCGATCTCGATGTCGAACACGTCCACGCCCGCGAACTTCTTGAACAGGACGGCCTTGCCTTCCATCACTGGCTTGGAGGCCAGCGCACCAATGTCGCCCAGGCCCAGCACGGCCGTGCCGTTGCTGATCACGGCGACCAGGTTGCCGCGCGAGGTGTAGCGGAAGGCGTTGGCCGGGTCCTTGACGATCTCTTCGCAGGGCGCGGCCACGCCGGGCGAGTAGGCCAGCGCGAGATCGTGCTGGTTGATCATCTGCTTGGTCGCGGCAATCGCCAGCTTGCCGGGCTTGGGAAACTCGTGGTACTCGAGAGCGGCACGGCGCAACTGGGCACGCTTGTCGGAATCGTTGTTGTTCTGGGCCGTGGTGTTCTCGGGCATTCAGTGTCTCCAACTCAGGGGTGAGGGGCCAAAACCGTACTCCAGCGGGTCTGCAGCAGGCTGTCAGCTTTGTAAGGGTCTGCGATTGTAGGGGGATGTGCGTAAAAACCCTAGTAAGCGAATCTGCTTACAGAGGGGCTGTTTGCCCATTGATTGTGTCGTGCGGGCAGGGTTTTGAGACCTCCGTATCCATGCACAAAAGCTATGAAGTGTTTTGCTTTTTGATGGGTAAGACCTCGGCATCCGAAAACGGGTCGCTTTATGGGCTCTTCTTGCGCCAAAAGACGGCATGCCACGCCAGCCATGCGCATTTACATGGCTCACCTTCAAACGCCCTGGCACGGCATAGAACGAAAAAAGGCCCCACGTGGGGCCTTTTCGTCGAGAAGTGGACGCTGGTGCTTCAGCGGCTGCTCGGGAAGCTGAACACCGCCCCCTCGCGCACGCCCGCCGAGGGCCAGCGCTGCGTGATGGTCTTGCGCTTGGTGTAGAAGCGCACGGCGTCGGGACCGTAGGCGTGCAGGTCGCCGAACAGGCTGCGCTTCCAGCCGCCGAACGAGTGGTAGGCAACCGGCACGGGCAGGGGCACGTTCACGCCCACCATGCCGACCTGGATGTGGTCGGTGAAGTAGCGGGCGGCCTCGCCGTCGCGGGTGAAGATGCAGGTGCCGTTGCCGTATTCATGGTCGTTGATGAGCTGCATGGCTTCCTGCAGCGTCTTCACGCGCACCACGCCCAGCACGGGGCCGAAGATTTCTTCCTGGTAGATCTTCATGCCGGGCTTGACGTTGTCAAACAGGCAGGCGCCCAGGAAATAGCCGTTCTCGTGGCCTGCCGCCACCTTCACGCCACGGCCGTCCACCACCAGCGTGGCGCCTTCTGCCACGCCGCTGTCCACATAGGCCTTCACCTTCTCGAAGTGGGGCTTGGTGACCAGCGGGCCCATGTCGTTGCTGTTGTCGGTGCCGGGGCCGACCTTCATCTTGGCGATCTCGGTCTTGAGGCCCGCGATCACGGCGTCACCCACTTCGTCGCCCACGGCGACCAGCAGAGGGATGGCCATGCAGCGCTCGCCACACGAGCCGTAGGCCGCGCCCATCAGCGCGCTCACGGCGTTGCCTACGTCGGCGTCGGGCATCAGCACGGCGTGGTTCTTGGCACCGCCCAGGGCTTGCACGCGCTTGCCGTGTTTGCAGCCTTCGGCGTAGATGTATTCGGCAATGGGGGTGGAGCCCACAAAGCTCACGGCCTTGACGCGGGGGTCGCGCAGCAGCGTGTCCACGGCCAGCTTGTCGCCGTTGACCACGTTGAGCACGCCGGGCGGCAGGCCCGCCTCCAACGCGAGCTGGGCGATGAACAGCGTGGAGGAGGGATCGCGCTCCGAAGGCTTGAGCACAAAGGTGTTGCCGCAGGCCACGGCCATGGGCCACATCCACAGCGGCACCATGGCCGGGAAGTTGAAGGGCGTGATGCCTGCGGTGACGCCCAGCGCCTGGAACTCGGACCATGAGTCGATGCTGGGGCCCACGTTGCGGCTGTGCTCGCCCTTGAGCAGTTCGGGCGCGTAGCTCGCGTATTCGACGTTCTCGATGCCGCGCTGCAACTCGCCGTGCGCGTCGGCCAGCACCTTGCCGTGTTCGGCGGTGATCAGGGCGGCGATCTTGTCGGCGTTTTCTTCCAGCAGCACTTTGAGCTTGCTCATCACGCGCGCACGCTTGAGCGGCGGCGTGTTGCGCCAGGCCGGAAACGCGGCCTCGGCCGAGGCAATGGCCGCCTCGACCGTGGCCTGGCTTGCCAGGGCCACGCTGGTGGTGGACAGGCCGGTGGCGGGGTCAAACACGGGCTGCGTACGGGCGGTGTCGGCGACGATCTGGCCGTCGATCAGGTGGCCGATGGTGGTGGTGACGTTTTTGTCGTGGTTCATGGTGTTTTCAAGTAAAAAGTGCCACAAGCGCTAGTGAAACATGCGCTGATAGCTATCAAATTTATAGTATTCAAGCCGCAGCAGCCTGGGGCTCCAGCGCGGGCAGCACATGCCCCAAGGCGCGGTCGATGAACTCCTGCTTCTCGCCCACCGGAGCAAAGTAGTGCAGCACTTCGCGCGCGGCATCCAGCCCCTTGAGGCGGGCGATCAGCCACGCCACCAGGTACTGCGAGGCCAGGCACCCGCCCGCCGTGGCCACGTTGCCGTGGGCCGCAAACGCGCGCGGCACCACGTCCACGCCCGACTCCACCACCCACGGCTTGCTGGTCAGGTCCGTACAGGCGGGCGTGCCGCTCAGCAGGCCCAAGCGGCTGAGCAGGAAGGTGCCAGAGCACTGCGCCGCCAGCAACTGGCGGGCGGGGTTCAGCACCCTTAGCTGTTCCATCAGCGCGGGGGTGTTGGCCACCTCACGCGTCTTCATGCCGCTGCCCACCAGCACCGCGTCGGCCTCAGCCAGCTGGCTCAGGTCTTCGTGCGCGTCGATGGTCAGCCCGTTCATGGACGTGATGCGGGGCGCGGGACTCGCAATGCGCACCTGCCAGTCCTTGTCGCCCAGCAGAGCGATGCGATTGAGCATGCCAAACGCCACCAGCGAATCCAGGTCGTTGAAGGCATCGAAGGTGAGGATGGAAATGCGCATGGAGGGGCAGGCTGGCTGGCGAAGGAAGCTCAGGCGGTTTCTTGCAGGGCGTCGCCCAAGGCGCTGATCAGGCGGTCGATTTCGGCCTGGGTGCTGATGAAGGGCGGTGCCAGCTGGATGGTGTCGCCACCGTAGCGCACGTAAAAGCCCTTCTTCCAGCAGTTCATGGCGATCTCATAGGGGCGCTTGGCAGGCTCGCCGGGCAGCGCCGCAATGGTGAAGCCGGCCGCCAGGCCAAAGTTGCGGATGTCGGCCACATGCTTGGCGCCCTTGAGGCTGTGCACAGCCTGCTCGAAGTACGGGGCCAGCGCTTTGACGCGGCCGATCATGTCTTCCTTTTGCAGGATGTCGAGCGCCGCAATGCCCGCCGCGCAGGCCACGGGGTGGGCCGAGTAGGTGTAGCCGTGCGGGAATTCGAGCATGTACTCGGGGCCGCCCGCGGCCATGAAGGTGTCGTAGATTTCCTTGGTAGCCACCACGCCGCCCAGCGGCTGCGCGCCGTTGGTGACCTGCTTCGCAAAGTTCAGGATGTCGGGCGTCACGCCGAAGGCTTCGGCACCCGTCCAGGCGCCGCTGCGGCCAAAACCGCTGATCACTTCGTCAAAAATCAACAAGATGTTGTTTTGGGTGCAGATCTCGCGCAGGCGCTGCAGGTAGCCCACGGGCGGGATCACCACACCGGCCGAGCCCGAGAAGGGCTCGACGATGACGGCGGCGATGTTCGATGCATCGTGCAGCGCAATCACTTCCAGCAAGCGGTCGGCCAGCTCTTTGCCCGTGGGCGGCATGCCCTTGTGGAACGAGCCTGCGGGCGGCTGGGTGTGGGGTAGGTGGTCGGCCTCCACGCCCTGGCCAAACAGCTTGCGGTTGGCCACGATGCCGCCCACCGAGATGCCGCCAAAGTTCACGCCGTGGTAGCCCTTTTCGCGGCCGATGAGGCGCGTCTTGGTGCCCTGGCCCTTGGCACGCCAGTAGGCGCGGGCCATCTTCAGAGACGTGTCGGCCGACTCGGAGCCCGAACCGGTGAAGAACACATAGTCCAGCCCTGCAGGCGTCAGTTCCTTCACGCGGTTGGCCAGCTCGAACGACAGCGGGTGGCCAAACTGGAAAGCGGGCGCGTAATCGAGCTTCATCGCCTGCTTGCCGATGGCTTCGGCGATCTCGCGGCGGCCATGGCCCAACCCGGAGCACCACAGGCCCGACAGGCCGTCAAAAATCTTGCGACCTTCGCTGTCGGTGAAATAGGCGCCGCTGGCCTCCACGATCATGCGCGGGTTGGCCTTGAACTGGCGGTTGGCCGTGTAGGGCATCCAGTGCGCGTCCAGCCACTCGGCGTCCATGCGGGGGCCTTCGGCGCCAGCGGCGGGTTTTTCGATGTTGACGAAGCTCATGGGGTTCTCCAGTGCAAAGGCGGCGACAAAAAGCGGACAGCCCCAGCGGCCTGGGGCTTGACGTAGGGCATTGTTGCGCCGCCTGTTAATCTCTCAAATAATCCAATATCAATGTTTACTTGACGATTTATGCAAGTAAAAGACCCGGTTCCATCCCCCCAAGCTTCAGTGCCCGCAGTACCGGGCAAACACCGCGCCGTGCTGGGCCAGCTCAGCGACATGGACCTGCGCCTGCTGCAGGTGTTCAAGAGCGTGGTGGAGTGCGGCGGCATGTCGGCCGCCGAGTTGGAGCTGAACATCGGCACCAGCACCGTCAGCCGCCACATCAAGGACCTGGAAGCCCGCCTGGGCCTCACGCTGTGCCGCCGGGGGCGGGCGGGGTTTGCGCTGACGGCCGAGGGGCAGCGGGTGTATGACGAAACCCTGCGCCTGCTGTTCGCCGTGGACAGCTTCCGCAGCAGCATCGACGACATCCACCGCCGCATGGGCGGGCGGCTGGAGGTGGCGGTGTTCGACAAGACGGCCAGCAACCCCGCTGCGCACATCGACGATGCGATTGCGCTGTTTGCGCAGCAGGCGCCCGAGGTGAGCCTGCAGATGCATGTGGCCTCCATCCCGGCCATCGAGCGCGGGCTCATCGACGGCGGCTTCCATGTGGGCATCATCCCGGCGCACCGCACCTCGCAAAGCCTGGTCTATGCCGACCTGTTCGCCGAAACCATGCTGCTGTACTGCGGCGCGCGCCACCCGCTGTTTGGCGGGGACCACGCCGCACTCACCTGGGAATCACTGCGCGCCTACCAGTTTGCGGGCCTGGGCTACCACTCGCCCAACATGGAGCTGAGCCACAGCACCCGCCTGCCGCGCAAGGCCACGGGGTTTGACCAGGAGTCGATCGCCACGCTGATCCTGTCAGGCCGCTACCTGGGTTTTCTGCCCGACCACTATGCCGTAGGCTTCGAGCGCCAGGGGCTCATGCAGGCCGTTTTGCCCGCGCAGTTCCATTACCGCTGCCAGTTTGTGGGCGTGTTGCGCAAGTCGCCCCAGCCGCCGCGCGCGGCGCAGGCGTTTGCACAATGCCTGCTGAAGGCGCATACGTCAGGAGGCTCGTGACCTCCCGCCTGCGATACAAACTGCGCTTGTGGATTATATATTTCTCATGCGCCTAGGGATTCTCTGCACGAATCGAGCGGTCCGTGGGCGCTGCGGATCAGGATGGGCTGTAAGGCGCAAGACGCAGCAATAGCCGCAGCTATGGCGAGTACTTGCAACGCGGCAGACCGCCCGAGGCCGCAGATGCACACGGCGCGGTGATTCGTGCAGAGGATCCCTAGTGAAGATTTATCGCAGTCAATCCGGGCCTGGAGCCAAATACGTAAAGTACTCCATTGTCAGAAACAGCGAGTCTGCCGCTGATCGGATACCTCCAGACAATCTGCTGTTTGGAAATTTCTACTGCCAATAGAGCTGAGGCGGGATTTCCAATTTGAGACGCGAAAAGGTGGTTTCCCACAAGTAACAGTTCATACCTCGGCATGGAATTGCCTGGAAGTGGCCCTGGCAAAGGAAGTGTCCAAATTACTTTTCCTGTTAGAGCATCAATTGCTTTTACTTCTGAAAATTCATTATTCTTTGGCTGAGATATATTGGAGGTTGTGTAGATAATGTTGTTGGCCAAAACTGGTGAGCTTGAAAAGCTACCATTAATAATCCAATTTTTTGTGCCTGAGCTGCGGGAGTAAGAAGAGATGTGAGAGCTTGAGCCTGCTGCGACATTGAAATAGCTGAATATGACGTCATTCTGGCCATTGACCATGATGCTCGAATTCTCGCTTGTTTTATAGTTGTTAATGGGCTCCGATCGGGAAAATCCGCTTTTTACGCCGCTTGCGCGATCTACGCGTATGCCGTGAACCGAAATGAGTTCCTTTGCATCCACGGCGAAAGGCTGTATCGGATCATCTCCATTGTTCATGGCCCATTGTTGGGTTAGTGATTCGGCATCAAACTTCAAAAATCCGAACCCGGGTCCTGTTCTACCAACAAATATGCTATTGTCATGTGCGACCATGTAGGATGGATAATATGCTCCGGAGTTGGTGGCTGCGATTTGCTGACCAGTTGTTACGTCAAATGAAAAAAGCGAGTTTTGTGTTAAGAGAAAGACCTTGTTATTCAAAAGTGCAAGATTTGTGAAAACGCCATTGGTGGAGGCGCTTGAGTTCTTCCAAGCGACCGTACCGTCAAATTCTCTTATGCCTGCAAATCCTAATGGTGAGCTATTTTGATAGACTACAACTCGATCTTCACCAATTACCGGGCTTTGGCTATAACTTCCGGCTTCCAGGTAATAATCTTCGTTTATCCAGCGTAGATTAAAGCGACTTTCATCAATTTTTGTGGAGGTAATATAGCCGGTCTGAGATGCATTTGCTCGCAAGTTTCCCCAGCGTTGCGCGCCAGTCAGTTTTTGCAGTGGGGTAATGTTTGGGGTCTTGGATAATATAGTAAAGCTGTATGGGAGCCTCCAAGGAGATCCAGGATACGGAGACTGACAAATTGTGGCTGAGTCTCGGCATAGAGAAATGGTAATGTTTCCGGAGTAGGAGCCAGGCGCGAGTGATGCAGCGCTTGAAATTTTGAAGCGGTTTGTAGCTCGAGTGATCTGAGGTGTGAAGTCCCCAGTAGTGTCGACCTTAATATTCAGGCTCTCACTGGAGATCCCGCTTAAGACAACCCAGAAATCAAAATCCAAGGATTTACCAGAAAAATCTGTTCCTTGCAGGATTTGCGGAACAAAAGTCACAGAGTTCGTGGCAGGGGCAGGAGCAGGAGCAGGGGCAGGAGCAGTTGGGCTGTCGCTACCGCCTCCACCACACGCAGAAAGGAGCACTGCAAGTAGCATCGTTGTCTTTTTCAAATTCCCTCCAGATCGCAAACATGTTGATGACTTTTGATTCTAAGTAACAAAATGTGGGGGGCGTTGCGTTTGCTTGTTGCTCAATGCGTCGCGCGGAGCTGTTCCGGCTTTACAGATGTCGGGTTGAGTGCACCTTGTTTCTGTTGCCCTACGGGGAGACAATCTCACCCCGAGGTTCGGGGCTTCGTTAATCTTTGTCGAGCACACAATGGCAACCATTTCTTCCATCGGCAGTTCAGGCCTGCAGTCCGCCCAGTTGCGGCTGGATGCCTCGGCCAACAACGTGGCCAACATGAACACCCCCAACTACCGCCGCCAGGTGGTGGCGCAGGAAGAGGCCGCCGACAGCGCTGGCGTGCGCGCCACCGTGCAGCGCCAGCAAGAGGCCGAGGGCGTGGCGCTGGAGAAGGAGGCGGTCGAGCAGATGTCGGCCACCTACGCCTTCAAGGCCAATCTGCAGACCATCAAGGCACAAGACGAAATGATGGGTTCGCTGCTCGACGTGAAGGCCTGAGTCGTTTCTCCCGCGCTCCCGACAATGCCCCGCCAGCCGGGGCATTGTTGTTTTCAGCGCCAGTGCTGGAGTGGCCTCGGGCGACTTCAGCTGGCTACAACCAGCCCGGCCAGCCGGTGAACGAGCCAGCGTTGAAAGGCCAAGCCGGTAGCGGTGCGGCTGCGCAAGGGAAGGCTGTACATGGGGGCTCCTTCGTACGGGTGGTTCAGACGGTGGTTCAAACGGCCTGCAAGGCGGCTGGACTGGGTGCCTGTGTGGCGTCGTCAGCGCCGCGCCGAGCAGCCCGGTCCCACGCCTTTTCATGGAAGAAGAACGCGACCGCCTGCACCGTGGGCTCCAGCAGGCTCAGCGTGAGCGAGGCCCACAGGTTGCCCGTGACGGCATAGGCCACCAGGGCGGCCACGCAAATATGGATCACGTAGTAGCTGCCAGTTTTCATCAGCATGGTTTTGTTCTGGCGGGCAGCGCGGCGGATGTGGGACATGGCGGACTCCTTTTCACTTCTTCATCAGGGCCTGCGGTGGTGTGCAGGGATGTTGAAATGGTAGTAATTCTCAATAGCGTTGGCTAATTGATCATCACTAAGCCGGAGATAGCCACTATCAAGCGGCCATGCATCCCGGTCGGGCGACGCCATGCCAACCAAACTGGTTCAGCGCGTGAACCAGTTCACCGATGGGGCTCAAAAAAAGCCGCTCCGCGCCATGCCCCCGTTGCTATGATGGCCGCTCTTTTCAACCCCCTCTTTTGCTTTGGGAGCACACATGGCCCTCATGGACTTCATCAAGAAACAGTTCATTGACATCATTCAGTGGACCGAAGAGGGGGACGGCACGCTGGCCTGGCGCTTCCCCATGCGCGACATGGAAATCCAGAACGGCGGCACGCTGGTGGTGCGCGAGTCGCAGATGGCCATCTTCGTGAACGAAGGCCAAGTGGCCGACGTGTTTGGCCCCGGCACCTACAAGCTCACCACGCAGACGCTGCCGGTGCTCACGTACCTGAAGAACTGGGACAAGCTCTTTGAGTCCCCCTTCAAGAGCGATGTGTACTTCTTCAGCACACGCCAGCAGATCGACCAGAAGTGGGGCACACCCCAGCCCATCACGATCCGCGACAAGGACTTTGGCGCCGTGCGCCTGCGCGCGTTCGGTAACTACGCCTTCCGTATCGCCGACCCCAAGCTGTTCCACACCGAAATCTCGGGCACGCGCGAGTCCTACCCCGTGGCCGACCTGGAAGGCCAGCTGCGTGGCCTGGTGTTGCAGAACATCAGCAACGCCATTGCCGGTAGCGGCCTGCCGTTCCTGGACCTGGCGGCCAACCAGGTCATGTTTGCCGATGCGCTGACCAAGGAGCTGGCGCCCATCTTCGCCAAACTGGGCATCTTGATTGAGTCCCTCACGGTGCAGAACGTCTCGCTGCCCGAAGAGCTGCAGAAGATCCTCGACCAGAAGATCGGCATGGGCATGGTGGGCAACGACATGGCCAAATTCATGCAGTACCAGACGGCGCAGGCCATACCCAAATTTGCCGAGGGCGCGGGCAACGGTGGCGGAGTGGCGGGGGACGCCATTGGTCTGGGCGCGGGTGTGGCGCTGGGCCAGGTGCTCGCGCAGAACCTGCAGCAGGGCCTGCAAGGCGGCGGCGCAGCTGCCCAGGCAGCGCCCGCAGCGGCGGCCGCTGCAGTGGGCGTCAAGCCTGAAGACGTGATGGCCACGCTGGAGAAGCTGGGCGAGCTCAAGTCCAAGGGGATCCTCACGCAGGAAGAGTTCGACGCCAAGAAGGCCGAACTGCTCAAGAAGCTCGTCTGATCGATCGGATCGATTGCTATCATAAAAATAGCTGCTTGCGCTGGAGAGATAGGCGCTAGAGGCCAATAGGGCTTCAAAGCCGTTTAGCGCGGCGCGGGCAGAACACTCCACACGATGGCCACCGACCCCACCCAGCGCTATTACCGCGCGCCCTGCCCCGGCTGTGGCGCGCCGGTGGAGTTCAAGAGCGCGCAGTCCACTCATGCCGTCTGCGGCTACTGCCAGAGCACCGTCGTGCGCAGTGGCGACGTGCTCACGCGCCTGGGCAAGATGGCCGAGCTGTTCGACGACCACAGCCCGCTGCAGCTCATGGCCAGCGGGCGCATCCAGCTCGACGGCAAGGACGTTCCCTTCACCCTCATCGGCCGCCTGCAATACAAGGGCGACGCGGGCGTGTGGACCGAATGGGCGGCCTTTCTGAATGACGGCACGCTGGCCACGCTGGGCGAAGACAACGGTGCCTATGTCTTCACCCGGCCCATCGACCCGGGCCGCGAGATGCCTGCGCCCGAGCGCTTTCGCATCGGCACCACCACGGCCATCAACGGCAAACCCTACAGCGTGGCCTACACCGGCCAGGCACAGCTGATCTCGGCCCAGGGCGAGCTGCCCAAACTACCGCCGCTGGGCCAGCCCTTTGGCATGGTCGAGCTGCGCAGCGCCGACGGCGAAGTGGTCAGCATCGACTACGGCCACACCCCGCCCAATGTCGAGCGTGGCAAGGCAGTGCTCCTGGAAGACCTGCAGCTGCAGGGTCTGAAGGACGAATCGGCCAAGGACGAAAAAGGCCGCCAGTTCAACTGCCCGCACTGCGGTGCGCCGGTGCAGGTACAGCTGTCCACCTCCAAGAGCATCACCTGCGGCTCGTGCGCCAGCATCATCAGCCTGGACAGTGGTGTGGGCGGAGAGTTGCGCTCGGCGGAGCAGGACGAGCCCGTCCAGCCCCTGATCCCGCTGGGCAGCAAGGGGCAGCTGCAGGGCGTGCACTGGCAGGTGGTGGGCTTTCAGCACCGCATGGGCGTGGAGCCCGGCGATGACGAGCACTTTGGCTGGAGCGAATACCTGCTCTACAACCAGAAGCGTGGCTTCGCGTTCCTGGTCGATTCCGAAGAAGGCTGGAGCATGGTGCGCCCCACCACCGGCGCGCCGCAGATGGCGGCCACGGGCCGCTCCGCCACGTACATGGGCACCAAGTACGACCTCAAGTACACCTACGAGGCCGAAACGACCTACGTGCTGGGCGAGTTCTACTGGCAGGTCACGCGCGGCCAGAAGACCACCAACCGCGACTTTGCGAGCGCCAAGGGCCTGCTGTCGATGGAGCAGAGCCCGAACGAGATCACCTGGTCTGCGGGGGACAAGCTGTCCAGCGACACGGTGGCCAAGGCGTTCAAGCTGGACGACAAGAAAGATGTCCTGAAGCGCGACGACCCTGGCCCGTTCGTGGCCAAATCCGGCCTGGGCTGCGGCACCATCATCATCATCGCCGTGGTGATCCTGATCCTGCTCATCTTGCTGAGCCGTTGCTCCAGCTGCGATCCCCGGGTCGAAAACTGTTCCTCGTCCTCCAGCTACCGCAGCTCGGGGGGCTCGTACGGCGGATATTCGTCGGGCGGCAGCCACAAGTAACCTCGCAACAACCCGAATTTCACCGGAGAACAGCATGACCAAATTCGAATGGCTTCACCCCCTGTCCATCGGCGGCACGCTGCTGTATGCCCTGATGGGCATCATCATCTTCTGGGCGGCCTTCATCATCATCGACAAGATCACGCCCTACGACCTGTGGCGCGAAATTGTGGAAAAGCAAAACAAGGCCCTCGGCATGGTGGTGGCGGCGATGTGCCTGGGCATCAGCATCATCGTGGCGGCCGCCATTCATTGACGCGCCTGTTTGCCTCCATTGCCTGAATGAACGTAGCAGCGCACCCCGCAGGGTGCGCTGACAGCCGCCTTGTCGCCTCCCACCTTGTCCCCTACCGAGCCAGCGCCCGCGGCGCTGCCCCGATCCCCCGGCCCACGCCCTATTGATATCGCGCTGCTCATCAGCGTGTTCGTCGTGGCTGCCTGCGGCCTTTTGTACGAGCTGGCGGCGGGGGCGCTGGCGTCCTATGTCCTGGGCGACTCGGTGCTGCAGTTCAGCACCATCATCGGCACCTACCTGTTTGCCATGGGCCTGGGGTCGTGGCTGTCGCGCTACTTCGAGCGGCAGCTGCCCGCGCACTTCCTGCGCATCGAGCTGCTGGTGGCGCTGATCGGCGGCGCGCTGCCAGCCACGCTGTTCCTCGCCAATGCGTATGCGCCGGGCGCGTTCCGGTTTCTGCTGTACGGCATGGTGCTGATGGTGGGCACGCTGGTGGGGTTGGAGATTCCGCTGGTCATGCGCATCCTCAAACGCAACGTGGTGCTCAAGGATCTGGTCTCGCAGGTGCTCACGTTCGACTATCTGGGCGCGCTGGCAGTGTCGCTGGCGTTTCCGCTGCTGCTGGTGCCGCACCTGGGGCTCATCCGCACCGGGCTGCTGTTCGGGCTGATGAATGCCGCCGTGGCGCTGTGGGCGGTGTGGCTGTTCCGGCATGAGCTGCGGCGCCTCCAAGCCCATTTGTTCGCCTGCCTGATGGTGGTGGGCCTGTTGCTGGCCGGGCTGGCGGGGTCTGAGCAGATCACTAGCTTTGCCGAAGACAAGTTCTACCAGGACCGCATCATCTTCACCACGGCCACGCCCTACCAGCGCATTGTGGTCACGCAGGGCCGCTATGGCCACCGGCTGTACCTCAACGGCAACCTGCAGTTCTCCGAGTCCGACGAATACCGCTACCACGAGGCCCTGGTGCACCCCGCCTTGGCCGCCCACGGCGCGCCCAAACGGGTGGCGGTGCTGGGCGGCGGCGATGGCATGGCCGTGCGCGAAATCCTCAAGTACCCCTCGGTCGAGTCCGTCACCTTGGTCGAACTGGACCCGGCCATGACGCGCATCTTCAGCGAGAACCCCACGCTGGCAAAGCTCAACGGCAACGCGCTGCAAAACCCCAAAGTGACCATCGTCAACACCGATGCCTTTGGGTGGCTGCAGCAGGGGACGGACCTTTTTGACGTGATCGTGGTGGACTTCCCCGATCCCACCAACTTCTCCATCGGCAAGCTTTACACCAACAGCTTTTATGCGTTGCTGGACAAGCGGCTGGCGGCCAGTGGCTACGCTGTGGTGCAGACCACCTCGCCGCTGGTGGCGCGCCAGAGCTTCTGGACGGTGGTGCAGACCATCGAATCCGTGGGCCTCTCGACGGCGCCGTACCACGCCCATGTGCCCAGCTTTGGCGAATGGGGCTATGTCATCGCCAGCCGCAGGCCCTGGCGCCTGCCCGATGCCTTGCCGCCGGGGCTGCGGTTTTTGAGCCCCCCGTCGCTGCCGCTGCTGTTTGACTTTCCGCTCGACATGGCGCGGGTACCTGCGGACGTAAACCGGTTGTCCAACCAGGCGCTGGTGCACAGCTACGAGCGCGAATGGGGCAAGGTGGTGGCGCATTGAGCAGCCGATGGCTTGGGGGCCAACGGGCATTCGCCGAGCAATTTGCAGGGGTTCTGCCCGGTGTCACGGGCGTCACAATCGGCTACAAAGCTGTCAAGACCTGATCGCCGTGGGCTCCCGATGCCGGATTTCTTTTTCCTCTCCAACGCACAGCCCTATCCGCTGCTCTGGGCCCAGCATGATCCTTGGCTGGTGGCGCTGTCTGTAGCGATGGCGGTGCTGGCGTCTGTGCTGACGCTACAGATGGCGGGCCTGGCCCGGCGTGCAGACACCCGTTTCATGCGCCAGATGGCGCGGGGGTCTGGGGCGATGGCGTTGGGTGGGGGCATCTGGTCGATGCACTTCATCGGCATGCTGGCGTTCACAGTGTGTGGGCGCGGGCGTTTTGATCCCTGGATGACAGCCCTGTCTATGCTTCCCAGCGTGGCTGCGTCGTGGGTGGCGCTGGGGCTGCTGATGCGCCGCGAGATCAGCCGTACCGCCCTGGTCGTGGGCGGCGTGCTCGTCGGCGCCGGCATTGGCGCCATGCATTACGTCGGCATGGAGGCGTCCCAGTGGGCGCCCCTCATTCGCTTTGATCCTTGGGGCTTTGCAGCTTCCGTCTTGGTGGCCGTGCTTCTCGCGGTTGTGGCCCTTTGGGTGAGATTTGGATTGGAGCGAGTGGTGCGCTGGCGGGCCCGCTGGCTGAATCTAGCGGCGGGAGCGGTCATGGGGCTGGCCATTGCGGGCATGCATTACACCGGGATGGCGGCATTGCGTTTCATCGACGCACCCGACGAACTGGAGCTGCTGGCCGCAGCAGAGGGTACGTCCCTTGCCCTGGCTGTAGCCGCCGTGGCCGTGGTAATCGGTGTGCTGGTCATCGCTATCAACGCCGGCCTGCGCTACCGGCAAATGTTCCTGCAGATGCGCCAGAGCGAGTCCCGCCTGCGCGCGATTGCCGACACGGCCGTGGATGGCATGGTGATGATTGATGCGCAGGGCCGGGTGCAGTCCTTCAATGCGGCGGCCGAACGCATCCTGGGGTGGCGCCCCGATGAGGTGGTGGGCCAGAACGTGTCCATGCTCATGCCCGAGCCTGATCGCTCTCGCCATGACACCTACCTGCAGCGCTACCTGCAGGGCCAGGGCGGTGGCGTGGTCGGCGCCAACAGCCGCGAGGTGCTGGCCTTGCGCCCCGACGGCAATACCGTGCCCATTCGTATTGCCGTTGGACGCGTACCGCTGGATGGCGCGCCTGTGTTTGTGGGGTTCATCAGCGACCTGACCCAGCGCCGCGCGATGGAGCAGGAGCTCAAGGCGAGCGAGCAGCGTTTGCGCTCATTGATCGGAAACATCCCGGGGGTGACCTTCCGCTGCCGCTACGACGCGGACTGGACCATGCTGTTCATCAGTGATGCAGTGACAGCGCTCACAGGGTGGCAGCCGCAAGACTTTTTGCAAGGGCGCATCAACTTTACACAGCTGACACTGCCTGAAGAGGTACCCCGCCTGTGGGACGAGGTGTCGGCGGCCATCGAGGGGCGCAGGCCCTACCACGTGGAGTTTGGCCTGCGCGACCGCGAGGGCCGCTTGCGTTGGGTGTCCGAAAGCGGGCGCCCCGTGGTGGGGGACGATGGCCAAGTGCAATGGATTGACGGGGTCATCATGGACATGACCGCCTTCAAGGAACGCAACGCAGAGTTCGAAAGCACTGTGCGCGCCATCAACCGCGCGTTGGCGGTAGTGGAGTTCGACATGCAGGGCCGTGTGCTCCATGCCAATGACAACTTCCTCAGTCTGATGGGCTATGGCCTCCAGGAGATCGTGGGCCAGCACCACCGCATGTTCTGCGAGCCCGCCTACGCGCAGACCGAGGCGTATGCGCAGTTCTGGGAACAGCTCCGATCCGGCCAGCTGGATGGCGGTGAGTACCAGCGACTGGGCAAGGACGGGCGGCGCATCTGGATCCAGGCCACCTACAACCCCATCTTCGACGCGCAAGGCCAGCCGTTCAAGGTCGTCAAGTTTGCGACCGACCTCACCCAGCGCCGTGCCATGGAGCAAGAGCTGCGCGCCGCCAAGGAGCGTGCCGAGCAGGCCGCAGCCGCGCGCAGCACCTTCCTGGCCAACATGAGCCACGAGATCCGCACGCCCATGAACGCCATCATCGGCTTCACCGAGGCACTGCTCGACACCCCCATGGACGCGCAGCAGCGCCGCCACCTGGGCACGGTGCAGCATGCGGCGCGCTCCATGCTGCGCCTGCTCAATGACATCCTGGACACCGCCAAACTCGAAAAAGGCGCGGTGGAACTGGAGATTGCGGACTTCTCGCTGCAAGAGGTGTGCGACCAGATCCTTGCCTCGCTGCGCATCCATGCGGGCAAGAAGGGGCTCGCGCTGCAGTGCCTGACGGACGACCGGGTGCCGCCCTACCTGCGGGGCGATGCGCTGCGCCTGCAGCAGGTGCTGCTCAACCTGCTGGGCAACGCGCTCAAGTTCACCGAGCGCGGCCATGTGATGCTGCGGCTGGACTACCACGACGGCACGCTGGTGATGGAGGTGGAGGACACGGGCATCGGCATCGCGGCGCAGCACCTGGAGCGTATCTTCGACCCCTTTGCGCAGGCCGACGCATCCACCACCCGGCAGTTCGGCGGCACCGGCCTGGGCACCACCATCTCGCGCCAGCTGGTGGAGCTGATGGGCGGCAGCATCAGCGTGCGCAGCACCCTGGGTGTGGGCACTACGTTCACCGTGTGTGTACCTTTGCCGGTGGGCCAGGCGACGGCGGCAGTGGCCACCGTGAGCCATGCGGTGCAGTTGCCGCCGCTGCGCATGCTGGTGGTGGACGATGTGCCGGCCAACATCGAGCTGCTGCAGATCCACCTGGACCGGGGGCGCCACCAGGTGACCGTGGCGCGGGATGGCGAAAGCGCTGTCGCCGCCTACGAAGCCGGGCGCTTCGATGTGGTGCTGATGGACTTGCAGATGCCCGGCATGGACGGCCTGGAGGCCACGCGCCGCATCCGTGCGTTCGAGCAGGCGCAACGGCGCAAGCCGGTGCCGGTGATCGCGCTGTCGGCCAGCGTGCTGGAGCAGGACCGGCGCAACGCACGCGCTGCGGGCATGGACGGTTTTGCAAGCAAGCCGCTGGAGCCCGCCCGCCTGTTCCGCGAGATCGCCCGCGTGCTGCATCTGCAGCCCGACACCTCCACATCGGGGTGGAGCAGCCTGCAGACCTTGACGCGCGCCACCGACTTGCCACCGGTCCCCCACGCCACCGTCGCCGCGGTGGACTGGGAGCGTGGCACCCGCCTCTGGGGCCAGCGTGCGCTGCTGCGCGATGCCGTGGCGCGCCTGCTGACCGACCATGCCGCCACCCCCGCCACCTTGCAGGCCCTGGTGGCGCAGCCCGACATGGACGCTGCCCGTGCGCTGGCCCACCGCCTGCGTGGTGCGGCAGGCAACCTGGCGCTGGGCCCGCTGCAAACGCTGGCGCAGCGCATCGAGGAAGCCGCCCACAGCCTGGACCGCACTGCTCTGCAGCCGCTGGTGGCCGCCCTGCCCGCCGCGTTGCAGGCCGTGGAGCAGGCCCTGGCCCACGAGGCCGTGGCCGCCGCAGCGCCCGCCCCCGGCGTGGGCCAGCACGCACCGCTGACCGCAGACCAACGCCAGCAGGCCCGGGACGCCGCGCAGGCGCTGCAGCAGGCCCTGGCACAGTCCGAGCTGGCCCAGCCGCCGCTGGACCTGCTGGTGCAGATGCTGCCTGCAGATGCCACCGAGCGCCTGCAAGAGGCCATCGACCGCTTTGACTTTGACCAGGCCGGGGTGCAGTTGCAGCAGCTGCGCACGCACTGGCTGGACGAACCCCTGGAGAACCCCGCATGACACCGGCCCCTGACCAGCGGCCCCGCCTGTTGCTGGTGGACGACGAGCCCACCAACCTGCAGGTGCTGCGCCACATCCTGCAGTCCGACTACCGCCTGCTGTTTGCCACCGACGGTGAACGTGCGCTGCAGGTGGCGCGCGAGCAGCGGCCCGACCTGGTGCTGCTCGACATCATGATGCCGAACCTGGACGGCTATGCCGTGTGCCGCGCGCTCAAGGCCGATGCCGCCACGGCCTCCATCCCGGTGATCTTCATCACCGCCCTCACCGACAGCCAGGACGAAACTGCCGGGTTTGACGCGGGCGCGGTGGACTACATCACCAAGCCCGTCAGCCCGCCCGTGGTGCGCGCGCGGGTGCGCACCCACCTGTCGCTGGTGCGCATGGACGAGCTGCGTGAAACCCGCCTGCAGATCGTGCAGCGCCTGGGCCGCGCGGCCGAGTACAAGGACAACGAAACCGGCATGCATGTGATCCGCATGAGCCACTTTGCCCAGCTGCTGGCCCTGGCTGCCGGCCACAGCCCGGCCTGGGCCGAAGACCTGCTCAACGCCGCGCCCATGCACGACGTGGGCAAGATCGGCATCCCCGACGCCGTGCTGCGCAAGCCCGGCCCGCTGAACGCCGATGAGTGGGACACCATGCGCCGCCACCCCGAGATCGGCGCCGAGATCATTGGCGAGCACCCGTCCGGCGTGCTGCAGCTGGCCCGTGAGATTGCGCTGGCCCACCACGAAAAGTGGGACGGCAGCGGCTACCCGCGCGGCCTGGCGGGCGAGGCCATTCCGGTGTCGGCGCGCATCGTGGCGGTGGCCGATGTGTTCGATGCGCTTACCACCCGCCGCCCCTACAAGGAACCCTGGCCCGTGCAGGATGCGCTCGACCACATTGCAGCGCAGGCCGGCAAACACTTCGACCCCGCTTTGGTGGCGCTGTTCGCCCCGCTGGTGCCGCAGCTGCTTGAGATCCGCGCCCGCTGGGCCGATTGAGGCGTGACCGCATGACCCCCTGGACCCTGCAGCGCCGCCAGTTCGTGGCGGGCGCCGCCGCCCTGGCCACGGCTGCGCTGGGCGGGTGCGACCGCGCCGTGCCGCCGCTGGAAGGCGGCTTCACCGGCATCAACATGGCACGCGGCCACCAGCTGCGTGAGTGGCTGGCGCGCGGCACCTGGCCCGAGCCCGCCGTGGTGCGCCGCGCGCAGGTCATCATTGCCGGTGGTGGCGTGGCGGGGCTGGCCGCAGCGCGTGCGCTGCGCCTGGCAGGCGTGCAGGACTTTGCGCTGCTGGAGCTGGAAGACACCGCAGGCGGCAACAGCCGGGGCACTGGCGTCAACGGCATCACCTGCCCGCAGGGCGCGCACTACCTGCCCGTGCCTGGCGACGACGCGCGCGAGGTGCAGGACCTGCTGGAGGAGCTGGGCCTGCGCCAGCGCGTGGCCGGGCGCTGGCAGTACGACGAACGCCACCTGTGCCACAGCCCGCAGGAGCGCCTGTACTTCGATGGCGAGTGGCAGGACGGCCTGCTGCCCGTGCAGGGCGTGGGCGAGGCCACGCTGGCGCAGTACCGCCGCTTTGCCCAGGCCGTGGACGCGCAGGCCCGCGCCGCCCGGTTTGCCATGCCCGCACTCAAGCTGTGGACCGCCAAGCGCCCACTGGCGCCCAGCCAGCAGGCGCTGGACGCGATGACGTTTGCCGCCTGGCTGGCGCAGGAAGGGCTGGACGATGCCCACCTGCGTTGGTACCTGGACTACTGCTGCCGCGACGACTACGGCGCCGGGGCCGACCGTGTCTCGGCCTGGGCGGGCATCCACTACTTTGCCAGCCGCCATGGCTTTCATGCGCCCGGCGAGGCCGTGGACGAAGCGCGCGAGAGCGTACTCACCTGGCCCGAGGGCAATGGCTGGATCACCCGGCGTCTGGCCGAGCCGCTGGCCAACACGTCCCACGGCGGCGGCCAGCTGCGCACCGGCACCAGCGTGCTGCGCATTACCGAAGGCCGCCACGGCGTGGAGGTGGATGCGTTCAATCACGCCACCGACAGCGTGGAGCGCTGGCAGGCGCCACGCTGCATCGTGGCGCTGCCCGTCTTCGTGGCGGCGCGCGTGGTGCAGAACCCGCCTGCCTTCCTCACCGGGGCGGCCCAGCGTCTGTCGTGGGCGCCCTGGCTGGTGGCCAACATCCACATCCAAAGTCCGCTCACCGACCGCCCCGGCGCTGCGCCGGCCTGGGACAACGTCCTGTATGCCGACCCCACGGCGGGGGGCCTGGGCTATGTGAACGCCGGCCACCAGCGCCTGGACACCCGCGCCACGCTGGCGGGCCCGACCGTGCTCACCTACTACCAGGCGCTCGGCGACCTGCCGGACGCCCGCCAGCAACTGGCCACCCACCCCTGGCAGCACTGGGCCGACGCCGCCCTGGCCACCCTGGCGGTACCGCACCCCGACCTGCGCCAGCGCGCCACGCGCGTGGACATCACCCGCTACGGGCACGCCATGTCCATCCCCACACCGGGTTTGCAGCAGTTTTTGAGCCAAATCGGCCTGGAGCGCAAGTCTTTCATGCCCAAGGTGCTATCAAATGGTGAGCGTTCCGCCTGGCTGCCCACGCCCACCACCGCGCGGCTGGCGTTTGCGCATGCCGACTGGTCGGGGTATTCGGTGTTTGAAGAGGCCTTCACGCGCGGGCACGGCGCGGGGCTGGTGGCTGCCGCCAGTTGATTCCTTGGTGCGGAGGATCCCTAGCCGCGCTGCCCGTCCCACCACAGCCCCAGGCACAGCGCGACGCCCACGGCGTACAGCAGCCAGGTGGCCGAGACCACGTAGGGATAAAACATCAACGCCACGCCCCACCAGCGGGTGCGCGGCTGCTGCGCACGCTTGCCGTGCCAGTACGCCGCCATGCCGATCAGGCCAAACAGGATGGCGCCCACGATGTAGGCCGGGCTGGGCAGCTCCAGGCCGAGGGATTGCAGTGCAGAGAGGGTTTCCATGGCGGGTGCGCAGGCCGTGCGGGTGGGGTGAGGCAGGTGTGATCCCGGCCAGCGGCAAAAGGTCCGTGCATGTGCCCGATTCGGCGTTGCCTGGTGGGGGGCGTTGGAGAACCGCTTTTCATGGCGGTGTCACAGGGCGGCGGCATCGTTCACGGTTTTGGCTCTCTTCCCCTTGACCACCATGTCCCGACTGTCCCAAATTGCCGCCTGCGCAGCGCTGCTGTGCGCTGCCGCCACCCCCGCCATCGCCCAGCAGGCCTACCCCGCCACCCTGGCCGGCCACGCCGTGCTGCCCGCGCTCACCGTGGTTGCCGCGCCCAAGGACGCGCCGCAAGACCTGCAGGTGGCCGGCAAGTTCACCACCCCCCGCCGTGTGGACGCCGTGGGCAGCGTGATGGGCCAGTCGGGCGGCCGCGACACAGGCGTGTCGCTGCCCTTCCAGGGCCAGCCCCTCCAGGGCCACTCGGGCATCAAGCGCATGGCCGACGGTTCGTTCTGGATCCTGACCGACAACGGCGCGGGCTCCAAGGCCAACTCGCCCGACTTCATGCTGCACCTGAGCCACTACACCGTGGACTTCAAGAGCGGCCAGTTCAACCGCCTCAAGACTGTCTTCCTGCACGACCCCGACAAGAAGGTGCCGTTTCGGATCACCCACGAAGGCACCGACAAGCGCTACCTGACAGGCGCTGACTTCGACCCCGAGAGCTTCCAGTTCGCCGGTGGCGCACTGTGGATCGGCGAAGAGTTTGGCCCCTTCCTCATCAAGGCCGACCTGAACGGCAAGGTGCTGGCCGTGTTCGAGACGCAGGTGGACGGCAAGGTCGTGCGCTCGCCCGACGCCCCCGGTGTGCTGATGCCTGGTGCCCCCGACGCCAAGCCCACGCCGTTTGAAGTCAAGCGCTCCAAGGGCTACGAAGGCATGGCCTCCAGCAAGGACGGCAGCAAGCTCTACGCGCTGCTCGAAGGTGCGCTGTGGAACGACAGCGCCAAGGCGTACGAAAACGTGGGCGGCAAGCAGTACCTGCGCGTGCTCGAATTTGACGTGAAGACCGAGCAATGGACCGGCCGCCACTGGAAGTACGTGCTGGAGGCCAACCACCACGCGATTGGCGACTTCAACATGATCGACGGCACGACCGGTTTGATCATCGAGCGCGACAACGGCGAAGGCACGGCCGACAAGGCCTGCCCCGAAGGCCAGAAGCGCACGGATTGCTTCCACGACCTGGCCAAGTTCAAGCGCGTCTACAAGGTGGAGATGAGCGACGCCAACGTAGGTGGCGAGATCCGCAAGGTGGGCTACATCGATCTCATGAACATCCAGGACCCTCAGCGCCTGGCGCGCAAGCCGCTGAACAGCGGCGTGCTCACCTTCCCGTTCTTCACCATCGAGAACGTGGACATCGTGGACAGCACGCACATCGTGGTGGGCAACGACAACAACCTGCCCTTCAGCAGCAGCCGCGACCCCAACAAGGCGGATGACAACGAACTGGTGCTGCTCGAAGTGGGCGAGTTGCTGCGCGCAAGGTAAGGGGCACCCCCCTGAGACGCTTCGCGTCTTCCCCCCGCTCTCGCGCTGCGCGCGGGCAGGGGGACGCAGCCCTCGCTCGGCTGCCCCGGGCTGGGTCGCGCCGGTTTTGGGCGCTGCGGGCAGGTGCGAGGCCCCGTTAAGACCGGTGTTTGGGGGCTCCAACCCTCGGGACACCTTTGAATGCTGCGGGTGGCAAAATTCCCGGCTCCCGTTCCAACGTACCCGGAAGCCGCGCCATCATGTTCACAGGCATCGTCCAAGCCACGGCAGGCATTGCCGCCATCCACGACCGCGCAGGGTTGCGCACGTTCACGCTCGATTTCCCTGAGGGCTTCTGCCAGGACCTGGCCATTGGCGCCAGCGTGGCCACCGATGGCGTGTGCCTCACGGTCACCGAGATCCTGTCGCCCACGCAGGCCAACTTCGACGTGATGCTGCAGAGCCTGAATATCACCACGCTCGGCAGCTATGGCCAGGGCGACCGCGTGAACGTGGAGCGCGCGGCCAAGGACGGCGCCGAGATTGGCGGCCACCCGCTGTCGGGCCATGTGGACTTCACCGGCACGCTGATTGAGCGGCGCGAGTTCGACAACAACCTGGTGTGGCGCGTGGCCGTGCCCGAGGCGTTTCGCCGCTACATCTTTGCCAAGGGCTACATCGCCATTCACGGCGCCAGCCTCACGGTGGCCGAGGTGAACCGGCAAGAGGGCTGGTTCGAGATCTGGATGATCCCCGAGACCCGCCGCGCCACCGTGTTCGAGAACAAGCAGGTGGGCGACCGCCTGAACATCGAGATCGAGCGCAGCACCCAGGTGGTGGTGGACACCGTGCGCGAGGCCGTGCAGGAGAGCCTGGGCCGCCTGCAGCCGGTGCTGGAGGCGCTGCTGAAGGAAAAGGGCCTGTCGCTGGACGACTTCGTGCAGGCGCCCGTGCTGCCGCACTGATCGAACCAAGCTCACTTATGTCCGTGGTGGTGCGCCCGCTGGCGCTGAGCGACCTGTCCGATCTGCTGGCCGTGCAGCTGGCCTGCTATGGCGAGGGGTTTGTGGAGAGCGGCGAGGTGTTTGCCCGCCGCCTCGCCAGTCCCGCCAATTGTTCGCTGGTGCTGGAGCAGGGCGGCACGGTGTGTGCCTACCTGGCGGCTTACCGCAGCGTGCGCTGCAAGGTCACCCCGCTGCATGGCGACTTTGAAGCCACTGCCCAGCCCGACACGCTGTACCTGCACGACATGGCCGTGCTGCCTGCCCATGCGGGGCAAGGCCTGGCCCACGCGCTGCTGCAGCCCCTGTGGGCGCAGGCCCGCGCAGAAGGGCTGCGGCACAGCGCGCTGGTCTCGGTGCAGGGCTCGCAGGCCTACTGGCAGCGGCAGGGCTATGCGCTGCGCCCCTTGCAGGACGCCACCCAGCAGGCCTGCCTGGCCAGCTACGGCGAAGGCGCGGTGTACATGGCGCGAGCGCTGTAGACCTTATAGGCGCAGCGTCACCCGCCCTCGTCATAATGCCCGCCATGCCCCACCGCTGGAAACCCAACGTCACCGTGGCCGCCCTCATCGAGCGCGATGGCCGCTTTCTGCTGGTCGAGGAAGAAACCACCGACGGCCTCAAGCTCAACAACCCTGCCGGCCACCTGGACCCGGGCGAGTCGCCCATCCAGGCCTGCGCGCGCGAGGTGCTGGAAGAAACCGCCCACGACTTCGAGCCCACAGCGTTGATTGGCGTGTACCTCAACCGCTTCACCAAGACGCGCACGGGGGACGACATCACCTACATGCGTTTTGCGTTTGCGGGCACGCTGGGCACGCACCATGACTGGCGCACGCTCGACACCGGCATCGTGCGCACGCTGTGGCTCACGGCCGACGAGATCCGCGCCTGCCCCGAGCGCCATCGCAGCCCCCTGCTGCTGCGCTGCCTGGAGGACTACCTGGCGGGCCAGCGTTTTCCGCTGACGCTGGTGCACACTGACATTTCGGTGACGGAACCCTCTGCGCAATAGCGCCAGGCGGCAGCGCGAAAAAGTTTTTGGACGGCATGTAACCCGCAGTACGCGGGGGACGAATTACCAGGCAGAGAGCGCTCAGTTGTGCAGCGTGATCTACCCGCTTCATTCATCCCTCAACGTTTACGGAGTTACTCACCATGCTGTCTACCCAAGCCAAGTCCACCGCCTCCTTTGCCCTGTCTGCCGCCCTGCTGGCACTGGCATCCACCAGCTTCGCAGCGGATCTGCCCAAGGGTGCCAAAGGCGCGGCCATTGGCGCCAACGACACCGTGCACTGCTACAACGTGCACGACTGCAAGGGCAACAGCGACTGCTCCACGGCAGAGCACAGCTGCAAAGGCCAGAACGCCTGCAAGGGCCACGGCTTCAAGGCCAAAACAGCGGCTCAGTGCTTGATGGAGAAGGGCACCATCGGCGATATCAAGGGATAAGGCAACAAGCCCCTCTGAGGCGCTGCGCGCCATCCCCCCAGGGGGACACCGCCAGCGCGGCGGGGCGGCCCTTGCGCGGCGGTGCTGGCATCAGGGCGTGCCAGTCTCGGCGATCATGCCCAGTGCCCGCACTTTGATACCTTGATTTCGCCATGGCACATGACCTCATAGCTACGCGCGGCACCGGCTTTGGCCTGGGGCTGCGCACGCAGCACTACGCCGATTTCCTCGCGCGCAAGCAGCCGCTCGACTGGCTGGAAATCATCACCGACAACTACCTCATCGATGGCGGCAAGCCGCTGGCGGTGCTCGATGCCATCCGGCGCGACTACCCCATGGCCATGCATGGCGTTGCGATGTCCATCGGTGCGTCGCAGGGCGTGGACGTGCCGTATCTGCAGCGCGTGAAGGCGCTGGCCGACCGCATCGAGCCGTTGTGGGTGTCCGACCACCTGTGCTGGACGGGCCCTGGCCCCGAGCAGTTGCACGACCTGTACCCGCTGCCTTACACCGACGAGTCTGCACGCCACGTGATCGCGCAGATCCGCCATGCGCAAGACGTGCTGGGCCGCAGGCTGGTGCTGGAGAATGTGTCGAGCTACGTCCGCTACCGGCAAGACAGCGCGAGCGAGTGGCAGTTTCTGGCCCACATTGCTGAGAAGGCCGACTGCCTGCTGCTGGTCGATGTGAACAACATCTACGTGAGCAGCGTGAACCATGGCTTTGACCCGCTGACCTACCTGCACGCCTTGCCAGCACACCGGGTACAGCAAATTCACTTGGCTGGGCACAGCGACAACGGCGACCACATCATCGACACGCACGACCACCCGGTGGCGCAGCCGGTGTGGGACCTGTACGCCCAGGCCTGCCAGCGCTTTGGCGCCGTGGCCGCGATGATCGAGCGCGACGACCACATTCCGCCGCTGGCCGAGCTGCTCGATGAAATGGCGACGGCGCGGCGCATAGCGGCGCAGCACATGGCGTCGCCCGAACCCGCTGCCGCTGCAGCGTTGCCCTTGGCCCCCGCAGTGGACCCGCTGCCACTGGCTGCGCTACAGCGCCACTTCGCCGATCAGGTGCTGGCCGACGCGCTGCCGCAAGCCACACCCGATGACCCTGTCACCGGGCGCCTGCCCATCTACCACCATGCCTACCGCGCACGGCTGTCCGAAGTGCTGGCAGACACCTATGCCAAGACGTTTCTCTACATGGGCTCAGACAGCTTCGACGCACATGCCCGCGCGTTTGCGGTAGCGCGTCCGCCGCACACGCGCAGCCTCAACCGCTACGGCGAAGGCCTTGTGGAAGCGCTGCGCACGCAATACCCCGACAACCCCGAGCTGCATGAACTGGCCCAGCTCGACTGGGATTTGCGCACCCGCTTTGACAGCGCCGATGTACCGACCCTGGAGACTGCGGCAGCTCAGGCATCGGACCCCTGGACCACCCGCCCCGGTGTGCTGAACCCCAGCGCCTTGCTGCGCACGATCACGACGAACGTCGTGGGCGTGTGGAACGCCATCCACACGGATGACGACGTGCCCGAGGCCGTGGCTCTGTCTGCACCGGCCACGCTGCTGGTCTGGCGCAAAGGGCACCAGCTGCACTTTCGCACGCTCGACGCGGCCGAGGCCGCCTGGGTGCAAGCGCTGCACGCCGGCGCCTCGGTGCACGACGCCTGCGCGGCGCTGCTGGGCAGCGGCCTGTGGCAGGGCGACCCCATCGTGCTCGGCGGCTGGCTCGCGCAGCTGCTGGACGATGGGTTGGTGCAGGCGGATGGTGCTGTGGAGGCATTGCGCGGTGCCGGCCCTTGTTAGTCCGCCGTCAGCTTGCGCTCCTTGATGATGGTGGCCCACTGGGTCGATTCCTTCTTCATGAAGGCCGTCAGCTCGGCGCGTGTGGTGGGCTGCGGCGTGAGACCGTGCTTGTTCAGCGCCTCTTTCACGCCCGGGTCGTTCAGCACCTTCACGATCTCCTGGTTCCAGCGGTCCAGCAGCGGCGCGGGCGTTTTGCCCGGCGCCACAAAGGCGTACCAGTTGAGCGCCTCAAAGCCCGGATAGCCCGACTCCGCCACGGTAGGGATGTTGGGCAGGTAGGCCGGGCGCGTGAGGCCGGTGGTGGCAAGCGGTATGAGCTTGCCCGTCTCCACATGCGGCAGCGCAGTGGGGGGCGCGGCAAAGTACGAGGTCACGCGCTCGCCCAGCAGGTCCTGCAGCGCCGGGGCGCCGCCCTTGTAGGGCACATGGGTCATGTCGATGCCGGCGCGCTGGTTGAACAGTTCACCCGCCAGGTGCGATGCCGAGCCCGCGCCGGTGGAGGCAAAGTCCACGCTGCCGGGCTTCTTCTTGGACAGCTGCACAAACTCGGCCAGCGTCTTCACGCCCGCGCCCTTGTGCACCACCAGCACGTTCGGAAAGTTCACCCCGCCCGACACGGCGGCCAGATCCTTGAAGGGGTCGTAGTTCACCTTCATCAGGTGCAGCGCAATGGTCAGCGGCCCCACGGACCCGAGCAGCAGCACCGAGCCATCGGTGGGCGCATTGGCCACGAACTGGTGCGCGATGTTGCCGCCCGCGCCGCCCTTGTTGTCCACCACCACCGACTGGCCGATGTTCTCGCCCAGCTTCTTGGCAATCAGGCGCGCCGCCGCATCGGCCGCGCCGCCTGCGGCAAAGCCCACGACGAGCGTGACGGGCTTCTTGGGCGGGAAATCCTGCGCGTGGGCAGCGCCGGACAGTGTCGCGGCAGCGGTGGCAACTGCCAGCGCGCTCATCAAGAGGGTGCGTTTTTTCATGGGGGTCTCCTTCATCGTGGATGCTGTGGTGATCGTGGGGTCAGTCCGCGCCTAAACCGATGGGGTTGGGCTGTCGCTTCTCCACCGCATGGCGCAGCAGCGAGGCGGTGCGGAAGATGCCGTGCGCAAACTTGCCGTAGGGCATGGTGGCGAACAGCGCCATCACCGCGCCCAGGTGCAGGCACAGCAGCAGCGGCAGGCCTGCGGTGCCACGCGCGGCCCACAAGGCCAGGCCGCTGGTGGCGGTGAGGAACAGCAGGGCGATGAAGGCGCGGTCCATGGGCTTTTGCGCGGCATCGCCGTGTTGCGGGTGGCGGCGCAGGTTCAGCCGCCAGAGGCCGGCCGTGCCAATCGCCAGGCTGATGCCGCCCAGCCCGCCCAGCAGCTTGGGCAGGCTGGGCAGGTCGTACGGTGCAGGCAAGGCCAGCAGGTAGTGGTACAGCGTCGCCACGCTGGTGGCCGCAAAACACAGCATGAAGCCGTAGAACGTGAGGTGGTGCATGCGCCTGCGCGACAAGGTGTAGGCATCGTCCTCGTTGTGGCAGCCATCGCCATGGCCGCCGTCCAGGTACTTGAGGCGCAGCACGGCATCGGTGGCCTCGGCCGTGGCGGGCGCGCTCAGCGGCGCGCCGCTGGTGGCGGGCGTCACGTCGCGCCAGAAGCGGCGCACGCCCAGGCCCAGCGCCAGCACGGCGAACAGGAACACGGGCGCAAACAGGCCCACCAGCAGGTTGTGCGGGAAGATGCCGTAGAAGCCGCCCACAGGGGCCCGCCACAGCGCGGCGATGCCCTGGCCATGCAGCACCACGGCCAGCAGCAGAAACAGCGTGAGCCCGGCCACCAGCGCCAGGGCCAGGGTCAAGCCGTTGCGCTGGTACAGCTGGCCCAGCGCAGGCGGCCAGGCGTAGTCGGCATAGGTCTGGCCGCGCACCTGGGCCATGGCCTGCGGAATGTTCACCGCAAACTCATGCGGTGGCGCGTACTGGCAGGCGTGCAGGCAGGCGCCGCAGTTGTGGCACAGGTTGGCGATGAAGTGGATGTCGGCCTTGCCAAATTCCAGCCGCCGCGTCATGGCGGGGAACACGGCGCAAAAACCTTCGCAATAGCGGCAGGCGTTGCAGATCTGCAGCTGGCGCGCCACCTCGATTTCGGGGGCTGACAGCACAATGCCGCCATTCGCCAGCGCCCGGGCGTCGCGCGTCAGGGCCTCAAGCGTTTGCATGGTTTGCTCCTTGTTTTGTAGCGTTTGAGGCATGTTCGACTGGCGCTACCGGGCGTTTTGAGGCCAAAGCTGCCTGCGTGCCCGCAATGCGGCCAAACGCAGTGCCAATGCTCATGCCCACGCCGGCGGTGTAGCCCTTGCCCAGCACGTTGCCGGCCATCATTTCGCCCGCCACAAACAGGTTGGGGCTGGGCTGGTTGTTAAAGCGCACCGCAGCCGTGTCGTCGGTGTGCAGGCCCAGGTACGTGAAGGTGACGCCGGGCTTGAGCGCATAGCCGTAGAACGGTCCGGTGTCGATGGGCCGGGCCCAGTGTGTCTTGGCGGGCGCCACGCCTTCGGTGTGGCAGTCGTCCAGCGTGGTGTGGTCGAACTGGCCCACGCGGCAGGCGGCGTTGTAGCCGGTCAGCGTGCGCATGAAGGTGTCCACGGGCAGGCCGAGCTTTTGCGCCAGCTCGGGCAGGGTGTCGGCCTTCACGCCCGGGAACACGGGCGGCATGAAGCGGCCGATGGCCTTGCTGTCGATGATGGAGTAGCCGATCTGCCCCGGCTGCTGCGCCACCAGGCGGCCCCAGATGGCATAGCGCTTGGGCCAGAAGTCCTCGCCCTCGTCGTAGAAACGCTCGCCATTGCGGTTGACCACCACGCCCAGAGACACGCAGTCGATGCGCGTGCAGATGCCGCCGTCGTACAGCGGCGCGCGCGCGTCGATGGCCACCATGTGCGCCTGCGTGGGGTCGCCAATGCGGTCGGCGGCGTGGTCGTCGAGCAGGTGCTTGAGCAGCACCCCCTTGTTGTAGGCCGTGCCGCGGATCAGGAAGTTGTCAGCCGGCCACTCGCCGCGCTCATTCTGTCCCCAGGCTTCGCGCAGCCACTCGCGGTTCGATTCAAAGCCGCCTGCGGCCAGCACGCAGCTCTTGGCGGCAATGCGCTCGCCGTTGGCCAGGTGGGCGGCGACGAAGCGGGGGCCCTCCATCTCGATGCGCTCCACGGGCGCTTCGTAGCGGATCTGCACGCCCAGCTGCTCCGCGCTGCGGTAATACGCATTGACCAGCGCCTTGCCGCCGCCCATGAAGAACGCGTTGGTGCGCGCCACATGCAGCGTGCCTGCCAGCGCGGGCTGGAAGTGCACACCGTGGCGGCGCATCCAGGGCCGGCAGGTGCTCGACTCGCGGATCACCAAGCGCGCCAGGTGTTCGTTGGTCAGCCCGCCTGTCACCTTGAGCAGGTCTTGCCAGAACTCTTCCTCGGGGTAGGCATCGACCAGCACATCCTGCGGCGCATCGTGCATGCAGCGCAGGTTGCGCGTGTGGGCCGAGTTGCCGCCGCGCCAGGCGCGCGGGGCGGATTCGAGCAACAGCACGCTGGCGCCGGCCTCGCGCGCCATCAGGGCGGCGCACAGGGCGGCATTGCCGCCACCGATGACGAGCACATCGACCACGGGGGTATCGCCGCTCATGGCCGTTGGCTCCAGGCGGTGCGTTGTGTGTGGGGTAGTGAAGCGGGTGCGGGGCCCATGGGTGTCTCCTGGCGGTTCGCCGGTCGTTCATCGAATTGATGGCGACTGTAGGGAGACGCAGGCCCGCCGTGCAGCGTGTTCAGGTCATGGGGGTATCACGGATCGTGATGGCTGCGGGGTGGCCGCTCAGCCGCCGGTGTCTTGTCCGCCTATCCATGTCGTGCCAAACCACTGACCCGTAGTGACCAATTCGCGCACGCAGTCCGTCAGCACCACGCGCGCGGCCAGCGCGGCGGGCGAGAGTTCTTCGTCGGGCAGGCTGCACAGCAGGTTGACGCGGCGCGCGGGCGCGTCGGTGAGGCGTGCGCACTGAAAGCGCTCGGCCGCATCGGGGTAGCGGCCCATGGCGGCCCAGGGCTGCACGGTGGAGCCCAGGCCCGCGTCCACGGCGGCCATCACCATGGCGAGCGAGTCCACCTCCAGCACCACGTGCGGTGCCACGCGGTCGCGGGCAAAGGCCGTGTCCAGCGTGCTGCGCAGGCCGTGTGGGCCGGTGGGCAGGATCAGCGGCTCTTGCACCAGCTCGGCGACGGTGATGGTTTCCGGCAGCTGCCGGCCACGGGGGTGGCCGGGGCCCTCCCCTCGGTCACGGGCGCAGATGAGGAACAGGTCCTCTTCCAGCAGCGGCGCCATGTCCCAGCGGCGCGTGCCGGTGGCCTGCTGCGCCTGGTGCAGGCGGGTGTCGAACAGCACGGCCAGGTCCAGCTCTCGCGCATGCAGCATGGCTGTGAGGTGGCCCGACATGCTCTCCACCATGTGCAGCCGCACGTCGGGGTAGCGCGTGCGCATGGCCTGCATCAGCGGCAGGCCCAGCACGCCCGACGTGGTGGGCGCCAGGCCCACGGTGACGGTGCCCGACAGCCGCGCCTGCTGCGCCGCGCGCACAGCCTGGTCGGCATGGCGCAGGGTGAGCTGCGCCTCGCGAAAGAACGCCAGACCCGCCTCGGTGGGCGTGACGCCGCGCGGCGTGCGCTGCAGCAGCCGCGTGGCCAGCTCGCTCTCCAGCCGCGTGATCTGCTGGCTGAGCGCAGACTGCACCACGTCCAGGTCCAACGCAGCGCGGCTCATGGAGCCTTGCTCCACCACACGTACGAAATAGCGCAGTTGTCTCAGTTCCATCGGGGGCCTCGGGGTCCCTCGATGGTCGCACAAGACGGCTTGGCGCCAGCATTGGAGTGAAAACGGCAGGACGCGCTAGTGCAATATGCCTGAGTAGCTATCATTTTGATAACTTCAAGCGCTCAAACCCCATGCGGCAGCACCGCCGCCAGCGCCTCGCGCATCCAGCGCGCAATCAGCTGCTGGCGCTCGCGCGGCATGCGGTCCACGGTCGATGCCACACTGATCGCTGCCACGGGTTCGCCCGCCGCGTTGCGCACGGCCATGCCAGCCGCCAGCACGCCCTGCGTGGCATGGTTGCCCACCACCGACCAGCCGCGCTCGCGCGTGGCGCGCACCAGGATCTGCAGGCGCTCGGGCGTCATGCCGCCGTAGCGCGGCAGCTCTTGCGCGTTGGCGTCGATGCAGGCCTGCACCTCGGCACCGGGCAGCGCGGCCAGCAGCGCCAGGCCCGCCGCGCCCACGCCCAGCGGCTGGCGCGTGCCCACCTGGATCACCAGGATCTGCACTGGGTGCGTGCCCACATGGCGTGCAATGCAGTGCGAGGTGGGGCCTTCGCGCACGATGGCAAAGGCTGCGTCACCACAGGCGCGGCTCACGCGTTCCAGCACGGGCGCCAGGCGCACGGCCAGGTTGGGCTGGCCCGGGGGCTCGGCCAGGGCGGCCAGGCGCGGGCCCGCCACGTAACGAAAGCGCCCACGCTGCGCCACGTAGCCGCTCTCCATCAGCGTGGCGAGCAGCCGGTACACGGGGGCCCGCTCCAGCGCGGCGGCGCGGCACAGGTCCACCACGCGCGCACCGTCGCGGCCATGGGCCAGCACGGCGTCCAGCACCTGCAGGCCGCGCCGCAGCGTGCGGCTGCCGGGGTCTTCGACCGGCTCGTCGGGGGTGTGTGCACTCGCATTTTCGTCCGGCTGCCGGACGTTTGAATTCGCAGGTCGGGAGGGCATGGGAAAGAATTTGTTGGTCAACGCCACCAGTGCGCAGTGTGCCGCAGGGCGTCCAGACGGCATTTTTCCAAGAACCAACGGAGACAGACACCATGAGCCCACACACCCCCGCCGCGCTGGGTCAGCGCAAAGCTTCGCCATCCCGGCCACGCCGTGCCCTGCTGGCGCTGGCGGCCACCCTGGCCTGCGGCGCTGCCATGCCGTTGCAGGCCCAGCCCAATGCGTCCGGCTGGCCCACCAAGCCGGTCAAGCTGGTGGTGGGCTATGCGGCGGGCGGCGCCACGGACGTGATTGCACGCCTGGTGGCCGTCAAGCTCGGCGACCAGCTGGGCCAGCCGATGGTGGTGGACAACCGCGCCGGGGCCAACAGCAACGTGGGCGCCGAGGCCGTGGCGCGCGCGCCGGCCGATGGCTACACGCTCTACGTCTACACCATCGCCAACACTATCAACGCCACGCTGTACCCCAAGCTGGGCTATGACCCGGTCAAGGACTTCGAGCCCATCGGCATGATCGCCAAGATACCGAACATCCTGGTGGTCAACCCCAAGTTGCCCATCAAGAACCTGGCCGACTACGTGCGTTACGCCAAGGAGTCCAAAGACGGCATCACGTTTGCGTCCTCGGGCAGCGGCTCGTCCATCCACCTCTCGGGCGAGATGTTCAAGATGCAGTCCAAGCTCAAGATGCTGCATGTGCCTTACCGGGGCAGCGCGCCTGCCGTGACCGACCTGCTGGGCGGCCAGGTGGATTCGATGTTTGACAACACCCCGTCGGCCCTGCCGCATGTGCAGGCCGGCAAGCTGCGCGCCATTGCCATCACCAGTGCCCAGCGCTCGCCCCTGCTGCCGGACGTGCCGACGCTGGCCGAGTCGGGCTACGCGGGCTTTGACGTGCAGTCGTGGTTTGGCCTGGCCGCACCGGCGGGCACGCCGCGCGCCGTGATCGAGCAGGTCAACGCAGCCCTGAACAAGGTGCTGGCCCAGCCCGAGGTGCGCACGCGCCTGCAGGAGCTGGCCGCTACGCCCGACGGCGGCACCCCCGACAAGATGCGCCAGTTTGCCGCCGCCGAGATCAAGCGCTGGCGTGAAGTGGTGAAAGAGTCCGGCGCATCGGCCGAGTAACAGATCACCCACACAACCTCCCTGCCTTCATGTTCCCCATCGACTTCTTCTGGCGGGCCGCCCAGCGCTGGCCTGACCGCATTGCCATCGACGCGCCCGAGGGCGCCATCCGTTACGACGCGCTGGCCGCCCGCGTAGCCGCGCTCGCGGCGGGCTTCACCGCTATCGACCCCACGCCCCAAAGCCGTGTGGGTATCTGCGCGGGCAACAGCGCCGACCACATCGCCGCGCTGCTGGCCGTGCTGGCCTGCGGCAAGGTGTGGGTGCCGCTCAATCCCAAGAGCACGCGGCCCGAGATCCGCCGCATCATCGACGCCACCGAGCCCACCCTGCTGGTGCTGGACGTCGCGTGCGCCGACCTGCTCGAAGGCGCGCCCGGTGCCCGCGTGCTGACCGGGGCGCAGGCCGCCGAGGGCGCCGCCGCCCTGGCCAGCCTGGCCGCTGCGCATGCTGGCGCACCCCGCCCGCAGCTGGATCTGCCGGACGATGCCACCCAGGCCGTCAAGTTCACCGGCGGCACCACGGGCGCACCCAAGGGCGTGATGCAGCCCTACCGCGCGTGGATGGCCAACATCACCAACCAGATCCACGCCTGGGGCTTTGACGAGCACGAGCGCTACATCGTGGCCGCACCGATCACGCACGGCACCTCCACATACATCCTGCCCATCCTGGCGCAGGGCGGCTGCCACGTGGTGCTGGCGGGCGCGGGCGCCGAGGCGGTGCGCACGGCGTTCCGCGAGCGCGGCGGCACCGTGTGCTTCATGCCGCCCACGCTGGTCTACATGCTGATGGCGCTGCCCGGCGCGTCGCGCGCGGACTTTCCGCGCCTGCGCCGATTGATCTACGGCGGCGCGCCCATGCCGCCCGACAAGATCCGCCAAGTGCGCAACTTCTTTGGCCCGGTGCTGGGCACCACCTACGGCCAGACCGAGGCGCCGCAGATCCTCACCGTGCTGTGCCCCGAGGACTTCGAGGACGAGCGCAACCTGGCCTCGGTGGGCCGCACCACCTGGTTCAGCGACGTGGCCATCATGGCGCCCGACGGCCGCCTGCTGCCTCCGGGCGAAGTGGGCGAGGTGGTGGCGCGCGGCGACCTGCTGATGACCGGCTACTGGCGCCTGCCCGAGAAGACGGCCGAGACCCTGGTGAACGGCTGGCTGCACACCGGCGACCGGGGCCTGATCGACGAGCGGGGGTTTCTCTACCTCAAGGACCGGCTCAAGGACATGGTGATCACCGGCGGCTTCAACGTCTACCCCGTGGACGTAGAGAACGCGCTGGGCCAGCACCCTGCTGTGCACGAATGCACCGTGTTCGGACTGCCCGACGACAAATGGGGCGAGACCGTGCAGGCCGCCGTGCAACTGCGCACCGGCGAGCACGCGAGTGAGGCCGAGCTGATCGCCTTTGTGCGCGAACGCCTGGGCCCGGTGCAGACCCCCAAGCGCATCCACTTTCACGAGAGCCTGCCGCGCTCGCCCGTGGGCAAGGTGCTCAAGTCTGCCGTGCGCGATGCGGCCCTGGCTGGTACGGCCACTGCCTGAACGAAGGAACCCATTTCATGACCCACCCTGCTTCCAAGACCCCCGTCACCCGCCTGTGCACCCACACCCTCACCAGCCTGCATTACCGCGATGCGGACCTGGTCGAGGACTTGATGGGGAAGAAGACCTTCACTGAGGTGATGCTGATGCAGATCCTGGGCCGCACCCCGCGCGGCGTGGACCTGCGCATCACCGACGTAGTGCTCATCGTGCTCATGGAGCACGGCCTCACGCCCAGCGCCATTGCCACGCGGCTCATCTACATGAGCGCGCCCGAGAACCTGCAGGGTGCCGTGAGCGCGGGCCTGCTGGCCGTGGGCAGCTCCTTCGTGGGCACCATGGAGAACTGCTCGGGCCTGCTCGACCGCATCGCAGCGGCGCAAGACCCTGAGGCGGAAGCGCTCGCCATCGCGCGCCACTACAAGGGCCTCAAATCCCCCGTGCCCGGCTTTGGCCACCACCTGCACAAGCCCGTGGACCCGCGGGCCTACAAGCTGCTCGAAATGGGCCGCGCCGAGCCCGATTTGCGGGGCGACAAGATCCGTGCGCTGGAGACGCTGTCCCAGGCCGTGGATGAGGTGGCTGGCCGCCCCATCACCATCAACGCCACCGGCGCGGTGGCCGCGCTGCTGGGCGAGATCGGCGTGCCCACGGCCGTGATGCGCGGCTTTGCCGTGATCTCGCGCGCGGCCGGGCTGGTGGCGCACATCGTGGAAGAGCAGCAAAGCCCCTCGGGCCGCTTCATCTGGGACACGGTGGAGCACGCCATTCCCTTCGTCGGCGGCAGTGCCGGCCAGGGCACGGACGCATGAGCGCGCAGCCAGGCCATCCTCCCGCCCTGCCGCTCGACCTGTCGGGCCGCGTGGTGTTCGTGGCCGGGGGCGGTTCTGCCGGCCCGGGCTGGAGCATTGGCCGCGCCGCCTGCGTGACCTACGCGCGCCTGGGTGCCAGCGTGTGCGTGGTGGACCGCGACGCGGCCTCGGCCGAAGAGACCACGGCGCTCATCCACGCCGAGGGCGGCACGGCCACCACGCTGGTGGGCGATGTGGCGGATGCGGCCGATGTGCAGCGCCTGTTTGCCGAGGCGCGCGAGCGCTTTGGCGGCGCCATCGACGTGCTGCACCACAACGTGGGCATCGGCAAGACCGGTGGCCCGCTGGAGACGAGCGTTGAAGACTTCGACCGCATCCATTCCGCCAATGTGAACAGCCTGCTGCTGGCCTGCCAGCAGGTGCTGCCCGCCATGGTGGAGCGCGGGCGGGGTTCCATCATTGCGATCTCGTCCATCGCGGGCATGCGCTACCTCGGCTACCCGCACCTGGCCTACGGCGTGACCAAGGCGGCTGTCACGCACTTCACACGCATGGTGGCGCAGCAGTACGCGGGCCAGGGCGTGCGCGCCAACACGGTGGTGCCCGGGCTCATCGACACGCCGCGCATTGCCACCACGGTGGCGAAGATGTTCTCGGACACCAGCCTCGACGAGGCCCGCGCCGCGCGCGCCCGGCAGGTGCCCATGGGCCGCATGGGCACGGCGTGGGATGTGGCGCATGCCTGCGCCTTCCTTGCCAGCGATGCCGCCGCCTACGTGACCGGCACCGAGCTGGTGGTGGACGGGGGCATCACCGGCAAGTTCGTTTGAGAACCTGTTCAAGGTCTTTTCGGGGATCGCATTGGAGTGCAATCGGGATGAGTGGATGCTTCGGATGCGCCGCATGGGCTCATGCCCATGCAAGCGGCCGGGGCGTTCAATCGCCCGATTTCACTCCAACCCTTCGGGCAAGTGCCTTGCCGGGCGGTCTGCGGCGTTGCGGCGCTTGTGGATAGCCGAGCTATCCACTGCACCCCGCGCCTTGCATCCCATCCCGGCAAGGGACTTGTGCGACCCCGAAAAGATCTTGAACAGGTTCTAAGTTCTGCTCAGAACGTGTGCACCACACCGGCCGAGATGCCGGTGGCCGTGGCCTTGTTCGCCGCGCCCTGGAAGCCGTTGCGCCAGCGGGTGTTGTCCAGCTCGGCATACACCTTGGTGCGGCGCGAGAGCTTGTACTCGGCAAACGCCATCAGGCGGCCGTAGCCGTCGTCGGCCGCACCGGTGCGCGAGCGGTCCACCTTGTAGTAGGCCGCTGTCAGGTCCACCCACGGCGTGGCCGCCCAGGTGCCGCCGGCGGACAACACGCGCTGCACGGTGAAGCGGCCTGCGGCTGTCTCGGCCTTGTTGCGGCCGGCGTTGGCAGCCAGGCGCACGCTGCCCCATTGGTACGCGGCGCCCAGGGTGGTGCCGTCGAGTGATCGCTTGTTGGTGTCGTTGAAGCTCTGATAAGCGCTGGACACCACCAAGCCGTCCGCAGCCCACGCCAGTCCCACACCGCGTGACGACAGAGCCGAGGCCTGCGATGCGACTTCGCCAATGCCCCACATGGCACGTGCGGTGAAGCCGCCGAAACGGCCCGTGTACTTCAGTGAATTGTCCAGCCGGTACGAGCCCGAATTGGCGCCTGCGCTGCCGTACTCGATGCCCAGTCCATGCTGGCTCAGCGCCGTCACGCCGATGTTGGGGTTGAAGCTGGCAAAGCGCATGGCCAGCGGATCCACGGGCGAGATGGCATCGGCCAGCGTCGTGGTCTGGCGGCCCAGGGCCAGCGTGCCCCAGCTGCCCTGCAGGCCCACCCAGGATGCGCGGTCGAAGTATTTGGTGGCGTTGGCCGGGGCACCCGTGTCGGCGTTGAGGCCGCTCTCCAGGTTGAACAGTGCCTTGGCGCCGCCGCCCAGGTCTTCGCTGCCCCGCAGGCCCCAGCGGCTGGTGGTGTGGATGCCACTGCCCAGGCTGCGGCTGGAGCCGGCCGTGGGCGCGTTGGATGCGGTGAGGCCGCTGCCGTTGCGCAGGCCCAGGTCCACCACGCCGTACAGCGTCACATCAGTGCCTTGTGCCATCGCGCAGTGGCCGACCAATGCAGCGCAGGCCGCTGCCATCTTCGTTTTCATGGGTGTCTCCTCTTGTTGAAATGCGGGCATGTGTGCCGCTGAGGGGCGGTGGCGCCCCTCTCCCTCTATTTCCCAGAGCCTTCTTCGCAGGGGCTCAATCGGGTGTGAGCTGGGCCTTGACCACCACACCCTTCCACTTGGCGAGTTCCTGCTTCACCGTCAGGGCCAGTTGCTCGGGCGTGCTGGTGTCCACCACCGCGCCTTGCTCCTCGATGCGGCGCACCACGTCCTTGTCGGCCAGTGCGGTGTTCAAGGTCTTGTTGAGCAGGTCGATCACCGGGCGGGGCGTCTTGCCGGGCGCGAACAGGGCGTACCACTGGGTGATCTCCACACCCTTGATGCCTGCCTCCTCCAGCGTGGGCACATCGGGCAGCAGCGACGAGCGCTTGGGCCCGGCCAGCGCCAGGGCGCGCAGCTTGCCGCCCTTCACGTGCGGGTAGGCCGAGAACAGGCTGGGAAACATCACCTGCGTCTGACCGGCCATGGTGTCGTTCATGGCGGGGGCTGCGCCCCGGTAGGGCACATGGGCCATCTGGGCGCCACTTTCGAGCTTGAAGATTTCCGCCGAGAAGTGTGGGGCTGTGCCGTTGCCGGCCGATGCGTAGTTGAAGTCGTGGGGCTTGGCCTTGCTCAGCGCCACCAGCTCGCTCACGGTCTTGGCGGGCACCTTGGGGTTCACCACCATCAGCGTGGGCGAATAGCTCACCATACCTATGGGCTCGAACTGCGTGATGGGGTCGTAGCGCAGCTTTTGCAGCGCGGGGCTCATGCCGTGGGTGCCGATGTAGCCGAACAAGATGGTGTGCCCGTCGGGTGCCGCACGGGCCACGTATTCGGCCGCAATCGCGCCATTGGCCCCCGCCTTGTTCTCCACGATGACCTGCTGGCCCAGCAGGGTGGAGAGCTTGATGGCCACCACGCGCGCCATGCCGTCGTTGCCGCCCCCGGCGGCGGTGGGCACGACCAGCGTGATGGGCTTGTCGGGATAGGCCGCGTGGGCGGTGCCGGCGGCCCAGAAGGTGCTGGACGCAAGCGCCAGCGCAGCCGTGGCCAGCGCCGTGCGGCGCGTGGTGGAGTGAATGGAACGGGTCATGGTTTGTCTCCTGTCGTAATGGTTGGAATCGTTGAAATCGTTGGAAGGGCGCTGCGCAAGCGGCGCCCTGACGAGCGCTCAGTGCGCGGGGGCGCTTTCGGGCACGAACAGCGTGCCTTCCAGAATCTTTCGGGCGGTGCGTACCAGCGCGGCCTGCACCAGCTTGAACTGGCTATCCACCTCGCTGAGCTCCACCTCCACCTGGATGCGGCCTGCCGGGTGCTGCACTTCCACGCGGCGCAGCCCGGCGGCGGGTGCATGCCGCTCGTCGGTGGCCACGGTGCCCGGCAGTACCGAGGCCGCCGCCACGCCAATTGCGCCCGTCACGGCATGCGAGCGGTGGCACTGGTGGGGGGTGAAGTAGCGCGACACCACACTGCCTGGTGATGTGCCCGGCGACACGATCACCGGCTTGGGCAGCACGCTGTGTGTCACATCGCCCATGCCCATGCGCTGGCCTGCTTCGAGGCGCAGTGCCTCGATGCGGGTGAGCAAGGCGGTGTTGGCGTCCAGCTCGGCAGGTGTCTCGTCGCCGCGCAGGCCCAGGTCGGCGGCGCGCAATAGCACCATCACCTGCGCCGCGTCGATGCAGGTGACCTGCAGGCCCTGGATGGTGTCGATGCGCTGGCCGGTGGGAAAGATCTGCCCGGTGACGGCGCCCCAGGCGTCCAGGAAGTTCATCAGCACGGGGGCTGCCGTGCCCTGCACGCCGTCGATGCGCACATCGCCGTCGTAGTGCACCTGGCCGCCCGCCGTGCACACCTGCACGTCGATGCGGGAGCGGGTGTTGACGTTGTAGACCCGCACGGTGGTGGTCTGGCCTTCGCGGTCTGCGGGGACCAGCCCCTGCTCGATGGCAAAGGGCCCCACACCGGCCAGCATGTTGCCGCAGTTGGGGCGTGTGTCCACGCGGGCCTCCTGCACGCTGACCTGGGCAAACAGGTAGTCCACATCGCAGTCGGGCTGCGTGGAGCGCGAGACGATGGCGACCTTGCTGGTCAGCGAGTTGCCGCCGCCCAGGCCGTCGATCTGCAGCTCATGGGGCGATCCCAGGGCCGCAATCAGCGTGCGGTCGCGGGCTTCGGGGTCGCGCGGCAGCCAGTCGGCCAGGAAGAACGGCCCCCGGGAAGTGCCGCCACGCATCAGAACGCAAGGAATGTTGGTGCTCATGGGTCGGCATGGTGCGACGCCTTCGATGATCTGTGAATTGCATTGTTGGCAACGATTGATGCATGCTGTGCAATAGGCTAACGCGGCTTGTACATGCTCCAATCACGGCCGTGAATTGCAATGTTCTGATCGTTTGATGCACGGCTTGCAACGCTGATAACACCCCGAAGCGCACTGGAAGGACGCCGCGATGAACAACAAATTCGACCTTGCCGACATCCAGGCCTTTGCGGCCGTGGCCGAGCTGCAGAGCTTTCGTGCGGCCGCCGAGGCCATTCACCTGTCGCAGCCCGCTTTCAGCCGCCGCATCGACAAGCTCGAAGAAGCCCTGGGTGTGCGCCTGCTCGACCGCACCACGCGCCGCGTCACGCTCACGGCCGTAGGTCGCGACTTTGCGCGCAAGACCCGCGTGTGGCTGGACGACCTGGACGGCATGCTCATGGGCCTGGGCGATGTGGCCGCGCGGCGCATGGGCGAGGTCACGATTGCCTGCGTGCCGTCGGCCGTGTATTACTTCCTGCCTCAGGTGGTCAAGCGCTACCACGAGCGGTTTCCGAAGATCCGCGTCAAGGTGCACGACGCCAGCGCCAACGAGGTGCTGGTGGCCGTGGCGCAGGGCGATGCGGACTTCGGCCTGAACTTCATCGGCAGCCAGGAGGCCGAGATCGAGTTCAAACCCGTGCTGGCCGAGCGTTTTGTGGCCGCCTGCCGGCGCGACCATGTGCTGGCGCGCCGCAAGAAGGTGACCTGGGCCGAGCTGGGCCAGCACGACTTCATGTCGGTGGGCAAGACCTCCGGCAACCGCCTGCTCATGGACCTGGCACTGGCCAACGTGCCCGACCGGCCGCAGTGCCTGTACGAGGCCAAGCACGTGACCACGCTGCTCGGGCTGGTCGAGGCGGGCCTGGGCGTGGCGGCCGTGCCCAGCCTGGCCATGCCGGGCAAGGACCACCCCACGCTGGTCAGTATTCCGCTGGTAGAGCCCATCGTCACGCGGCAGATGGGGCTGATCAAGCGCCGGGGCAAAACCCTGTCGCCTGCCGCGCAGCAGTTGTATGACCTGCTGGTGGCTACGCGTTCTGCGCGCCCGCGCAGTGCCCCGGCGGCATCAAAAATACAATCGGGGCAATGACTTCCCCTACCAAACAGCGCGTTGTCGTCGGCCTTTCCGGCGGCGTGGACTCGGCCGTGACCGCCTACCTGCTCAAAAAGCAGGGCCATGAGGTGGTCGGCATCTTCATGAAAAACTGGGAAGACGATGACGACAGCGAGTACTGCTCGTCCAACATCGACTTCGTGGATGCCGCCGCTGTGGCCGATGTGATAGGCATCGAGATCGAGCATGTGAACTTCGCGGCCGACTACAAGGACCGGGTGTTTGCCGAGTTCCTGCGCGAGTACCAGGCCGGCCGCACACCCAACCCCGATGTGCTGTGCAACGCCGAGATCAAGTTCAAGGCCTTCCTGGACCACGCGATGCGCCTGGGGGCGGAGAAGATCGCCACCGGCCACTATGCCCGCGTGCGGCACAACCTGGCCACGGGCCTGCACGAACTGCTCAAGGGCCTGGACCCGAGCAAGGACCAGAGCTACTTTCTGCACCGCCTGAACCAGGCGCAGCTGTCCAAGACCCTTTTCCCCGTGGGTGAGCTGCACAAGACCGAAGTGCGCCGCATTGCCGAGGAGATCGGCCTGCCGAACGCCAAGAAGAAGGATTCCACCGGCATCTGCTTCATCGGTGAGCGGCCCTTCCGCGAGTTTCTGAACCGCTACATCAGCCATGCGCCCGGGCCCATTCTGGACGACCGGGGACGCAAGCTGGGCCAGCATGTGGGCCTGAGTTTCTACACGCTGGGCCAGCGCCAGGGCCTGGGCATTGGGGGCGTGAAGGAAAAAGGCGCCCAGCGCGGTGGCGGCGCGCACGAGCCCTGGTTCGTGGCCCGCAAGGACCTGGAGAAAAACACGCTGCGGGTGGTGCAAGGTCACGACCACCCCTGGCTGTTGTCGCACCGCCTGGTGGCGCAGGACGTGAGCTGGTGCGCTGGCCAAGCCCCGGCGCCCGGCGGCTATGCCGCCAAGACGCGCTACCGCCAGCAGGACGCAGCGTGCGCGCTGGAGACCGTGCCGGACGGCTTTGCGCTGCAGTTCCCGGACGCTCAGTGGGCCGTGACGCCCGGGCAGAGCGCGGTGCTGTACGACGGTGATGTCTGCCTGGGCGGTGGCGTGATTGCTGCCGTGGAGGGGCTGCCGCAGCCCACCGGCCATGCGCCGGCGGTGCAGCCAGCCATGGCCCGTTGATGCTTCAAAATTGATAGCTGTCAGGGCAATGGAATCTAGCGCTTGCGCCTGATTTGTCTTGAAACTCTCTTTCCAGATGCAAAAAAGCCGGGGCGGTGATCGCTCCGGCTTTTTTGTGGGGCGGTGCCCTGGTGTGTCAGTCGTCGTTCGTGGCGAGGCTGATCAGGATGCGCAGCACGTACCAGAGCATGAGCGCAATCGATGCGAACAGGTGCAGCGCTGCGCCGGCGGGGCGGTCTGCAGGGTAGTCGTGGATGATGCGCGAGGTGTCGTACAGCACACAGGCGCCCGCAAACAGCACCATGAGCCCTGAGAACCAGATGCCCAGCTTGAAGCCGAAGATGGCGCCCGCGATGATGGTGCCCAGTGCCACCAGGCCCGCCACCTTCAGGATGCCGCCCAGGAACGAAAAGTCGGTCTTGCTGCTGAACGCCGTCCATGTGAGCGCCGCCACCAGCAGCAGCGTGATGAAGGCGGCAGCGCCGATGGCGCCCGGCACCAAAAGCTGGGCAATGCCGAACATCGGGGCAAAGATGAGCCCTTCCGCCAGCACGTAGAGGCCCAGGCCCATCAGCTGTGTCTGAGGGTTGTCCGAGTTGTCGGCGAGGTGCGATGCCAGCCAGCCCACGAGCATGAAAGCGCCCATGACCCCCAGCCACAGGAATTTGCTACCGCTGGCCATGAGCATCTTGGCCGCGGCGGTGGAAAGTCCGCTCACCATCAGTACCGCCGACAGCACGACAAAGGCCAGAATGGCCACGCCCAGGTGCTTGTAGGTAGAGACGATGAAATCGCGCCGCTCCATCGGAGCGCCCGCAGGGGTTTGTGGCGAAAGTGCGTTGGGGTTCATGGTGTGGTCCTCCGTAGTGAGCGCGCAGGTTGGCGCAAACGATGGGAGGAGCGCGCCCCGGGCGCTGCCCCTCCCTCCCTCTCTCTTTTTATGGGGTATGGCCGTCAGGCGGCGGCCAGCTGGTGTGCTTCGTCGGCGGCGCGCAGCTTGCGGTTGGACCACACGCCTGCCGCTCCCACCAGCGTGAGCAAAATGGCAAAGATCCAGGTGCCTGCGCCGCTGAAGGACTGCGCGGAAGAGGCGGCTTCGGCCTGCAGCCGCTGTTTGGTGGTGTCGTAGCTGATGACGGTCGCGCCGTCTGCCGATACTTCATAGACCAGGTCGCTATCGCTGCCATCGACCAAGGCGGTGACTTTTTCGTCGATCAGGTTGCCCACCAGCTGCTGCGGTGTGCTGTGGTCGATGCGCAGCTTGCGCGCCTCGGCACCAGCGGTGTCGGGCTGGACCGTGATTTCGTAGTACTTCTTGGTCGTACGACGCTTGCGCTTGACGGTGACTTCAGAGGCCTGCGTCACGGTACCGGACACGGTCTGCAGACTTTCGCGCGCCACGTAGGCGTGGCCGTCTTCCGCCTTCCAGCCGCTGTACACCGACAGCCCGATGAGCCCCGGGCCCGCCAGCAGCAGGAGCCACGCGTAGCCAGTGACAAATATCAAAATCTTTCGGACGAACCCCGGCATCACAACCCTCTCTCTTTTCAGTTTGGAATATTGATTTTGGTAACTGCTGGCCGCCGGGTTTTGCACCTCTTTGGCGAGCCAGTCCGCGATGATCTTTGATATTTCCGTATCGGATGTAAGGAATTGTTGATTTGTCGCGGTGATGCCGAACTGGACAAAACTGAGAAGCGGCGCCCGTGAGTGCCGTTGTAAAAGCCATCGCTCCATGGCCGCGCTGGCGCTTGTGAGTCGGGTGGGCCCCAGCACCTCCTGTTGCGAGTTGCTACGTTTTGACGCCCACAGGCGACGTTTTCCGTGGGGTCGGGCATGCCTTGCGCACAGGCAAAAAAAAGCCCACACCTTGCGGGTGCGGGCTGGGGACTGAGTCCGGTGCCAGAAGCTGTCAGAACGGAATGTCGTCGTCCATGTCGTCAAATCCGGAGGCCGCGCGCGGTGCCTGTGCCACGGGAGCGGGTGCAGGGCGCTGAGCGGGGGCGGCCATGGGGCGCGGCGCTGGCGCTGCACGGCGCGGGGCCTGGTCGTAGCCACCCTGGTCGCCACCGTAACCGTCGTCGTATCCACCGCCTTGCTGTCCGCCGCCCTGTCCGCCACCGCCCATGCCCTGGCGGCTGCCCAGCATCTGCATCTGGTCGGCGCGGATCTCGGTGCTGTACTTCTCAACGCCGCTCTGGTCGGTCCACTTGCGGGTGCGCAGGCTGCCTTCTACATACACCTGCGAGCCTTTGCGCAGGTACTGGCCAGCGATTTCGGCGAGGCGGCCGTTGAAGACCACGCGGTGCCACTCGGTGGCTTCCTTCATTTCGCCAGACTGCTTGTCTTTCCACTTGTCGGTGGTGGCAATCGTCACGTTGGCCACCTGATCGCCGCTGGGGAAGGTGCGCATTTCAGGGTCGCGGCCCAGGTTGCCGACGATGATGACTTTGTTTACGGATGCCATGGTGCTGTCTTTGCCTTTAAGGGATAAAAGCGCCGGATTTGGAGAGAGATTCCAGGCGCCAAACGCGCCATTGTGCCGCAACCGGGGGGCAATGGAAGCCCTGACGGCGTGGCACGGCTTGGCGGTTCAGTGCCCGCCACGCCCCACGGGCCGCAGCGGCCAGGTCAGCACCAGCCACAGAGCCGTGAGCGCCGTGGTCACGGCAAACAGGCCTGGAGCCCCGGCCCATTTCACCAGCGCGCCACCCATCGCACCGCCCGCAAACAGGCCTAAAGACTGCAGGGTGTTGTAGCTGCCCAGCGCGGCGCCGCGCAGCTGGGCTGGCGCCATGCGCGACACCAGACTGGGCTGGCTGGCCTCCAGCGCATTGAATCCGCAGAAAAAGACGAACAGCAAAGGCCCCAGCACCCACAGCGTGGCAGGCACACCGCTGGCCGCCAGCAGGCCCAGCCCCGCCTGCACCACCAGCACCAGGGCAATGGCTCCGAGCAGGGCTGCGCGCAGTCGGCCCGCACGCTCCAGCGCAAACAGCCCGCCCATGGCGGCAAACGACAGCACCACGGCGGGCAGGTACACCTGCCAGTGGTGGTCTTTGGTGAGTCCTGCCTGTACCAGCATCGCGGGCACGGCCACCCACATGGACAGTTGCACGGTGTGCAGCACAAACACGCCGAGGTTCAGGCGCAGCAGGTCAGGGTGTCCCCACACATCGGCCAAGCGGCCCCGGGGGGCGTTCCGATGCAGCGCAGGCTCGGGCGGTACCCACCACACCACCACGGCCACACCGGCCAGGGCCAGCGCACAGGTCAGGCCAAACAGCCCCGCCAGGCCGATATGGGCAGCCAACATCGGTGCCGCCACCAGCGCCACGGCAAACATCAGCCCGATACTGCCGCCCACCAGCGCCATCGCCTTGGTGCGCACGCTGTCGCGTGTTTGGTCGGCCAGCAGGGCGGTTACGGCTGCCGACACGGCCCCCGCGCCCTGCAGCGCCCGGCCCAGCAGCAGTCCGGTCAGAGAATCCGCCAGCGCGGCCATCAGACTGCCGCCTGCGAAGACGAGCAGGCCGAGCACGATCACCCGCTTGCGCCCGAAGCGGTCGGAAGCGATGCCCAGCGGCAGCTGCAGGACTGCCTGCGTCAGGCCGTAGATACCCATGGCCAGACCCACCAGTGCAGGGTCGTCGCCGCCAGGGTACTTGCGTGCCTCCAGGGCAAACACGGGCAGCACCAGGAACAGGCCCAGCATGCGCAGCGCAAAAATGAGGGCCAGGCTGACGCTGGAGCGACGCTCCAGCGCGGTCATGGGGGTGGCGGGTGCAGAGTGCTGCGGGGCAGCTGCGGCTGTCAGGGAGGAATAATCCGGCACGGTGGTGCGCTAAGGTCCGGTAAGCAAAAGCGAGATTTTCGCGCATTGGCCCTGACGGCCCATTGCAGCCGGCCCTGTGGCCCTGACTTTCAGCCGGAATCCTGCTTGGAATGCCGATCCATCCACAGTATTCGTGCGGCGAGTGCGGCCAGCAGGCCCAGTGCCCAGGGGTTGTCCACGGGGGTGGGAACGTGGGAGCCGTCGTGGGAGGTGGCGCCATGAGGGGCCCGAGGCGCTGGTGCCGCGGATTGGAGCTCCTGGGCCGCTGTGACGTCTGGGGTGCACAGCAGGGCCACGGCAGTGGTTTCGCGCGGCGCAGGTAGGGGCAGGGCTTCGGTACCGGCCTTGGCTGAGAGGGCTGTGCACAGGGCCGCTCCTGTCCAAAGCAAGTGCCGTAAGGGCGCGGTGGCACGTCGGTGTAGCTGCCCTGCACACTGTGGCATGCCTGTCGAAGAAATACCAAAAATCGCCTGCAGTGCTGACCTGTATTGCATCGGTAGCTATCTTTTTTGATTTGTTTTGCGCCCCAGTCCCACCCACAGAGGCAGCGCCAGCGTCAACACAGTCAGCGCCCAGGGCCCCAGTGCGGGTACGGAGACTGGCCCTGTCCCCCCACCCGCTCCCGCCAGCAGCACGGGCAACCCGGGGTCGGTGATGTGGCCGGGCACGGCGTCGCTATCGCCAAGGCCACCGTCGGTCAACGTTAGCGTCACGCTACGGCGGTCGGGGGCGAACACCGCCGTGCTGCCGGGCAGCGCATACCAGTGGGGCTGGGCGCAGGCCGCTCCGTTGCAGTTCAGGCCCTGGGGGCTGGGGCCGTATTTGAGGTACACCGCACCGGCCGGAACGGGCTCGCTGTAGTGCACGGTGAATTGGGCACTGGAGCCTGCGCTGCCGCCGCTGAGCACCAGGCGCAATGCCCGGTGCTGCGTACTTGCGCCGCCAGGCAATGGTGCGGGTAGCGCGGCGTCGAGGACCGCTGTGTCCAGGCCCCAACCCTGGTTGGTGGCTGGGTCAGGCAGCGCGAGCGATGTGCGCAACCCTCCGACGCCGGACAGGGGCCAGGGCGCGCTGCATTGGCGCGAGTCGGCCCCACCGTTCTGGCCCGCGCAGGTCCAGGCAAAAGCCCCTGAGGCCGCGGCCACGCTGCCTGCTGCACCTGCGCTGCACAGGCCGGCCGTGGGTGGGGTGATGCGCTCCTGCCCGTCTGCCGCACCACAGGCTCCGTCGGCGGGCGGAGAGACGAAGGCGAAGACCGCGCCGCTCAGTACGGCCGTGCCGCTCTCCGCCACCACCTGCACGGTGGCATTACCTGCCGCATGAGACGGGGTGAGCACATCGATGCGGGTGTCGTCCACTGCATTGAAACTGCTGGCGGCCACGCCGCCGAAGCTCACGCGCGTCGTACTCAGCAGCCCGCTGCCACGCAGCGTTACAGGGGTGCCGCCCGTGGTGGGCCCGGTGGTGGGGCTGGCACTGGCCAGCACTGGCGCCGAGGCATACAGGAAGAATCCCTGGGCCGTGCCAAGGCCGGTTGTGACTTCCACGCCTGCCGATTGCAACGGCGCCGGGGGCGGAATGGCGGTCACCTGCGTGGCACTGTCTACAGTGAAGGAGAGGGCGGACTGACCAGCAAAGCGCACCGCCGTAGTCCCCGTGAGATTGGTGCCGGTCAGTACCACTGGTACCCCGCCCGCAGGGGGATTCCAGCGCGGTGCCACGCTGGTGACGGTGGGCCGCAATTCAGGCGGCACGGTGTAGGTGAAATAGCCCATGGGGTGCGGCATATGGGCGATGGGCGTGGAGATCTCGAACATCACCGTAAGGCCTGCCGGCTGGGGCGGCGCGACAGCGGTGATCTGCGTGTCGCTGTCCACGGTGAAGCGGGTGGCGGGTTTGCTCCCGAACAGCACCGTCGTCGCCCCGGTGAACCCGCTGCCGGTGATGGTGACCTCGGTGCCGCCGAGCATTGAACCTTCGCCGGGGCCCAAGTTCGTGATGTTGGGCTGGGGCACATAGGTGTAGCTGCCTGCCGCCGCCGTGCCCAGGGCGGTGATTAGTTCCACTGCGACGGTGCCACGGGCATGGGCAGGCGTGGTGGCCGTGACGCGGGTGCCGCTGCCGTCGACGATGAGGTTGGTGGCATCCACGCCGTCAAAGCGAACGGCCGAGGTGCTGCCCAGGTTGGTGCCGGTAAAGACGACCTGGGTCCAGCCCATGGTCAGGCCCTCGGTGGGCGCAAAACTGGTGACGGTGGGCCGCAATTCAGGCGGCACGGTGTAGGTGAAATAGCCCATGGGGTGCGGCATATGGGCGATGGGCGTGGAGATCTCGAACATCACCGTAAGGCCTGCCGGCTGGGGCGGCGCGACAGCGGTGATTTGCGTGTCGCTGTCCACGGTGAAGCGGGTGGCGGGTTTGCTCCCGAACAGCACCGTCGTCGCCCCGGTGAACCCGCTGCCGGTGATGGTGACCTCGGTGCCGCCGAGCATTGAACCTTCGCCGGGGCCCAAGTTCGTGATGTTGGGCTGGGGCACATAGGTGTAGCTGCCTGCCGCCGCCGTGCCCAGGGCGGTGATTAGTTCCACTGCGACGGTGCCACGGGCATGGGCAGGCGTGGTGGCCGTGACGCGGGTGCCGCTGCCGTCGACGATGAGGTTGGTGGCATCCACGCCGTCAAAGCGAACGGCCGAGGTGCTGCCCAGGCTGGTGCCGGTAAAGACGACCTGGGTCCAGCCCATGGTCAGGCCCTCGGTGGGCGCAAAACTGGTGACGGTGGGTTGAGCACAGGCCAGCTGCGGGCTGCACAGCACGGTAGCGAGCACGGCTGCAGCCAGTTTGCGGATGAATTGCATGGGGGAGTGCGCAAGGGGGGAACAGGCGGTGACCCATGCTAGGCGCGGCCGTCACTTCGGCTTGACTGTGCGTCTCAACGTTTTTGACCGGCTGTTTCGGCGGCATGCAGGCGCCGGGCGCAGGGTTACACCTGCAGAGTGCGCACCCAGTTCGCGTATTCGACTGTGGAGGGGGCTGCCTGGCTGGCAGTACCTGCTGCGGCGGCCAAGGCGCCGCCCGCCATGGCCCGCACATCGCTGGGCGTAAGGCCGAAGGCCGCACGGAAGGTCCGGCTGAAATGTGCCTCGCTGGAGAAGCCGCTGCGCGTGGCGACCTCGGCCACCCGCAGACGGCGATTGGCGGGGCTGGCCAGCGCATGGAAGGCGCGCAGCAGCCGACGCTGCTGTACATAGTGCGCCACACCGCCCAGCGGCTCGAACAGGCGGTACAGCAGGCTGCGCGAAATACCGAAGTGTTGGCACAGCAGCTCTGGGCGCAGCGGCGCTGCCAGGTTCTGCAAGATGTGTCGCTGGATGCGTTCCAGCGTCACCCCCTGCAGCTCGACCCGCGCCTGGGCATGGGTGTGGCGGCTTGGCCGTAGGCACGCGGCCAGCATCTGGGTGGTGGCTTGCACAACGGCTGGGGCCTCTGCGAGCGTCACGTCCGGCAGGCGTTGATGCAGAGACTGAAGATAGTCGCTGAGCAGTCCGCCCAGGGCCGTACCCTGCCGCAGCACCGTGCCATGAAGGTCAGCGTCGCGCCCGCCGAAAGACTCGGCGGCGATCTCGCGCGGCACCACTAGCGACAGCACATGCGAGGGCTGGGCATAGGTGCGTTGCGTGCGCCCCAGGTCGAACACGGTGATGTCGCCCGGGCGCACCTCCATGTCCACGCCGTCATCATGCTGGCCGACAAAGCCACCGCTGCGGTACCACTGCACCAGGTAGTGGTCCACACCGTCGCGCGCTACGCGGGGCGAACCGCGTGAGAACTGCTGGCGCCCGAAGTTCAGGTCTCCCACCAAGAGCGCACCCAGGTGGCGGGCGGTGACTGAGGCCTGGAAGTCCTTGGGAGGCTCGTGCCCCACGGGAGCCACATCGAAGATCACCGAGATGCTGCAGCGCCAGGCTTCGAAGCGCTCATCACCCACCAGCTGGTCGGTAGCGAAGACGGTGGAAGGCAACGGTCCGGTGGATGGCATCGCAGTCCCGGATTTCAGCGGTGTTGGTGACGGCGCCTCAGGCCTAGCCAACCCAGGACCGCGACCAGCACTGCCAGAGCCCAGGGGTTGTTGACGGGAATGGCGGCTGCATCCGATCCGACAAAGAAGGCAGGTGCAAACGGGTCACGGATGCTGCCGACAGCGTTGTCGGAGTCTCCCACACCGTTGTCCGTCACGGTATAGCTCACAGTACGCCGGTCAGGGCTGAGGGTTGCCCCCGACCAGGCGAACCAGGTGGAAGCCCCCGCACCTGCTGTGGCGGGGCCAAACTTCCAAAACTGGATGCCGGCGGGCATGGGGTCTGGATAGTTCAGCGTGATGGTGACACTCCCCGAGCAGCCGGTGGCGAGGAACTCGAACCCTCCATGGGGCAGCGTGAGGTTGCCAGGCATGCCGACGGGCGCCATGAAACTGGTGCCGCCTGGGTTCAGGGTGCAGCTCGCACCTCCGCCTGATAGCGTCGCAGTGGCCAGGCCTGCCATGCCAGGCACTGCGCCAGACACTGACAGTTGCGCATTGACGGTGAAGCTGCGGCTGACTTGCGGTGCTGGCAAAAAGACGCCATTGCCTGCTTGGTCGGCATTGATGGTGCAGCTGCCCGCCGTGACAAACGTCAGTGCCCCCCCGCTGGTGATCGTGCACACGCCGGTGGTGGACGAGGTGAACGCAACGGCCAGACCGGACGTGGCCGAGGCAGACAGCGTGGGCGTGGTGCCGAAATTCTGGCTGCCAGGATTGGCGAAGGTGATGGACTGTATGGCCTTGGGCGTGACGGAGTTGGATGCCGAAGACGCAGGCCCTGTCCCTGCAGAGTTATCCGCCGTCACGGTGAAGGTGTACGCCTGCCCGTTGGTCAGCCCCGTGACGACAATGGGTGATGCGGCCCCGTAGACAGGCGCCACGTCAGGTGGAGTGACGGTGACCGTATAGCCCGTGATGGCGGTGCCGCCGGTGTTCGCTGGTGCGGTGAAGGCCACCGAGGCCTGCGTATCACCTGCTATGGCCGTTCCAATGGTGGGAGCACCGGGCGCGATGGGGGTCACGGTAAAGCTGCGCGACACCTGGGGAGCTGCCAGGTACACACCGTTGCCAGCCTGATCGGCATTGATGGTGCAAGTCCCGGCCGTCCCGAAGGTCAGAACCCCCGCCGGGGTGATGGTGCAAACACCGAGGGTGGATGACGTGAAGGCCACGGGCAGGCCGGAGGTGGCAGAAGCACCGCCACCCAGGACAGCCAGATCAGGTGAGGTGCCATAGTTTTGGCTCCCCGGGTTGGCAAAGCTGATGGTTTGCACTGCCTTGGGTATGACGGAGTTGGACGCTGCCGACGCTGCCCCTGTGCCTGCGCTGTTGGTGGCCGTGACGGTAAAGGTATATGCAGTGCCATTGCTCAGGCCACTCACGGTGATGGGACAGGCTGCGGGCCCCGCGCAGGTGCCGGTTTTGCTGTCGGGGTTGGAGGTGGCTGTGTAGGTGGCAATGGCTGAGCCGCCATTGCTGGCGGGCGCTGTGAACGTGATGGTGGCCTGCGTGTTACCCGCATTTGCAGTGCCGATGGTGGGCGCGCCAGGAACCATGGCATTGATGGCAAACGTTTGGGATACGGTTGTCGCGGCGTTCCACACGTTGTCGCCTGTCTGGGCGGCGACGATCGTGCAGTTGCCTGCAGAAACCAGGGTCAATGCCCCGCTCCCAGTGACGGTGCAAATGCCTGGGGTGGTGGAACTGAAGCTCACAGGCAGGCCCGAGGTCGCAGACGCCGTGAGGGAGAGGGACGTTCCGAAGTTCTGGGCGCCAGGGTTGGCAAAGGTGATGGTTTGCTCGCCTTTCGGGGTGACAGGCGCTGACGGCGATGACGCTCCACTGGAGCCGATGGCATTGGTGGCGATGACTGTGAAGGTGTAGGCGGTCCCATTCGTCAGGCCGGAGACGGTGATGGGCGAGACGGCCGCCGAGCCGGTGAGCCCCTGCGGGCTGGACGTCACGGTGTAGCCAGTGACGGCTGAGCCTCCATTGCTGGATGGCGCACTGAAAGACACGCTGGCCTGCCCATCCGCTGGCGTGGCCACCACACCTGTGGGGGCTCCCGGTGCCATGGCCTGCACGGTCACTGTGATAGTGCGTACGGCGCTATCGGACCCGTCGCTTACCCGCACTGCAAAACTGTCATTGCCGCTGTAGTTGGATGCGGGCGTGTACGTGATGGTGCCAGACGGTGCAATGTCGGTTCCTCCCGAGGCAGTCGCTGTACCGCTGATGGTGAGCGTTCCGTGCACCGGCGCCGTCTGAGCGGACCATGTCTCTGTCTGTCCGGTGTCGGTATCGCTCACGTGGAGCAATGACTTGATGTCTGTGGCGGCAGCGTTCGCGCTGACCGTGAGCGTTGTCGTGGCGCCAACGAAGCTGGGTGCGACGTTGGTCATGGTCGTCGTCACCTTGGTGGTGCTGTTGCTGGTGCCGACATCGGTGCCATCATCAGGGACCAGGGTGAACGTGGTGGTCACCGTGCTCCCCGTTGGGCCTTGCTGGTACGTGGGCGTGAATACCAGACCCCGCAGGTTGGTGGTCACGGTGGCTGGCGCCTGGGCTGTCAAGACGTAGCTACCAGCGCTGCCCGTGAGCCCTGTGCCCGCGAGCGTGCCATTGGCTGCTGCGTAGCTGATCTGCACCGAGACAGCATCGCCGTTCGCGTCCGAGACAGTAACGCCTGTGAACGGTGCAATCGTGGCGTTGTCGTTGACCGCACCGGAAGTCATGAAACTGCCACTCAGGCTGGGGCGGGTATTGGTTGTGACGTTGGCGCTGCTGGAATAGGCGCTATAGCCGTTCGCATTTCCGGCGGATACCCGGTAATAGTAGGTCGTGGTTTGAGCGAGGCCCGAAACGAGGGCTGGCGAGTCGCCGACGCTGGCCGGGTTGTAGCCAGCAATGCAAGAAGTAAACCCCGCGTCTGTACATACCTGCAAGCGGTACGCGTCTGCGCCGGTGGCGGCAGCCCAGTTGGCTGTGAAACGATCGGCGCGGACATTGCTGACTGTCTGCAAGGTGGGCGCTGCGGGCACTGTGGTGGTGCTAACCGTCGCGGATGGAACACTGTCCCCGCCGCCGTTGTAGGAGCGCACACGGAAGTAGTAGGTCGTCCCCGCGTTGCTCAAGCCAGTGACCGTGGCGCTGGTCGGGGGGGTGGGCGAGGCTGTAATTACCAGTCCGTTGTAGCCGGGGTGAAAGGTCGTAAACGCCGCGTCGGTTGCGACGTCAAGCTTGTAGCCCACTACGCCGGGCACGCCGGACCAATACACGGTCGTGCTCCCACCGGAGATATAGGGCTGTACCCCGGAATTCAGCGGTCCGATCGTAGGCGCATCAGGTGCTGGCACCGTCACGCCCTGCTGTACGTTGATCTTGCCGCAGGCCGAGTTGGTGCTGTTGTAGCCCGTACCGGCGACGGGTGTGCCGGCCGAAGAGGGTGCGTAGAACGCAATGGTGCTGTTGTTGAGGTCCGTGCTACCCAGCGAATTGCTGACGACCCAGTTATCCTGCCCAAAGATGGAGGCGCGGTACAGGTACCAGCCGCTGCCGTCATAGCGGGGCACACCGTTGAGCGTGCCGTTTTCGTTGTAGTTTCCGACAATGGAAGGGGGCCAGGCGTTCTGACAACCGCTACCCGCGCCGCCATCCTGTATGGCGTAGTTGACGGCGTACGAAGGGCCGGCCAATAGAAGGCCCAGGGCTGCGCCCAGAATCCATTTCATTGCATTTCTCCCTGAGACCCGCTTTCGGCATCGCCGAGGTCATTGCTTCGGGCGAAATGTATCCAAGGCGTGACTGAATCTTTTTTGTGAAGGCGTGATGTTAACAATTGGCCACAGGGCTTTGGAGGGGTTGTAACAACGCGACACGACACCGCCGCCTCTCGCCATAGCGAGCAGGTCGTGCCCCTCGTGGTCTCGCCTATCATGGTGGGTTTTCCTGCACCGAGCCCGCCCGTGACCCCTCCCCCTGTTGCCGATGACCGATCCGCCGATGGTGTCTACCTCGCCCGCGCCCTGCGCGAGCAGCGCATCAGCATCCGGGGGGCGCGCACGCACAACCTCAAGAACATCGACCTGGACATTCCGCGCAACCAGCTGGTGGTGATCACGGGGCTGTCGGGCTCGGGCAAATCCAGCCTGGCGTTTGACACGCTGTATGCCGAGGGCCAGCGGCGCTATGTGGAGAGCCTGTCAGCCTATGCGCGGCAGTTCCTGGGGCGACTGGACAAGCCCGATGTGGACCTGATCGAAGGCCTGTCGCCAGCGATTTCCATCGAGCAGAAGGCCACCAGCCACAACCCGCGCTCCACCGTGGGCACGGTGACCGAGATCCACGACTACCTGCGTCTGCTCTACGCCCGCGCGGGCACGCCGTTCTGTCCCGACCACGGCCTGCCGCTGGCCGCGCAGACGGTGAGCCAGATGGTGGACGCCGTGCTGGCCCTGCCCGAGGACACCAAACTCATGGTGATGGCCCCCGTGGCACGCGAGAAAAAGGGCGAGTTCACCGAGCTGTTTGCGCAGATGCAGGCGCTGGGCTACATCCGCTTTCGCGTGGATGGGCAGATCTACGAGCACGAGAACCTGCCGCCGCTCAAGAAGACCGAGAAGCACGACATTGACGTGGTGATCGACCGGGTCAAGGTGCGCGCTGACCTGCAGCAGCGCCTGGCCGAGAGCATTGAGGCGGCCCTGCGCGTGGGTGGCAACGAGGGCAATGGCCGCGTTCTGGCACTGGAGATGGACACGGGGCAGGAGCATCTGTTCAGCAGCAAATTCGCGTGCCCGGTGTGCAGCTACTCGTTGGCCGAGCTGGAGCCGCGCCTGTTCTCGTTCAACTCGCCGATGGGCGCCTGCCTGGCGTGCGACGGCATTGGCCAGCGCGAGGTGTTTGACCCGGCGCGTGTGGTGGCCTTCCCGTCCCTCAGCCTGGCCAGCGGGGCCATCAAGGGCTGGGACCGGCGCAATGGCTACTACTTTGCGATGCTGGAGAGCCTGGCCCGGCACTACACCTTCGATATCGAGGCGCCGTTTGAGTCGCTGCCCGCGCCGGCGCAGCACGCCATCCTGCACGGCTCGGGCGATGAAGAAATCGCCTTCAGCTACATCATGGACAGCGGGGCCTCCAAGGGCAAGGTGCACACCAAAAAGCACCCGTTTGAAGGCATCATCCCCAACATGGCGCGCCGCTACCGCGAGACGGATTCGGTGGTGGTGCGCGAAGACCTGGCGCGCTTTCGCAGCACCCAGCCCTGCCCCGAATGCCACGGCGTGCGCCTGCGCCGCGAGGCCCGCCATGTGAAGGTGGGCGAAGGCACACAGGCCCGCGCCATCTACGAAGTGAGCCACGCCACGCTGAGCGACGCGCACGCATGGTTCCAATCTCTGCAGCTCACCGGTGCCAAGGCCGAGATCGCCGACAAGGTGGTGCGCGAGATCGCCACGCGCCTGCAGTTTTTGAACGACGTGGGCCTGAGCTACCTGAGCCTGGACCGCAGCGCCGAAACGCTCTCGGGCGGCGAGGCGCAGCGCATTCGCCTGGCATCGCAAATCGGCTCGGGCTTGACGGGGGTGATGTATGTGCTGGACGAGCCCAGCATCGGCCTGCACCAGCGCGACAACGACCGGCTGATCGCCACGCTGCAGCACCTGCGCGACATCGGCAACAGCGTGATCGTGGTCGAGCACGACGAGGACATGATGCGCGCCGCCGACCATGTGATCGACATGGGCCCCGGTGCGGGCGTTCACGGCGGGCGGGTGATGGCGCAGGGCACGTACGACGAAGTGCGCGCCAATGCGCAGTCGCTCACGGGCCAGTACCTGTCGGGCACGCGCACCATCGCCGTGCCCCAGCGCCGCACGCCTTGGTTGCCGGTGCTGGACAAGCCTGCGCCCGTGGTGGAGGCCAAGCCCAAGTCGCGCTTTCCGCAGACCGAGGCCAGCAAGCGCCGCGCCGAGCGCATGGCCGAGCACCATGCGCGCCAGGGCGCCGTGCAGGCGCTGCGCGTGGTGGGTGCCACGGGCAACAACCTCAAGGGGGTGACGGTGGACTTCCCGGTGGGGCTGCTCACCTGCGTGACGGGCGTGTCGGGCTCCGGCAAAAGCACCTTGGTCAACGACACGCTCTATGCCGCCGTGGCGCGGCAGGTGCACCGTGCGCACGAAGAGCCGGCCGAGCACGAAGAGATCGTGGGCATCGAGTATTTCGACAAGGTCATCAACGTCGACCAAAGCCCCATTGGCCGTACGCCGCGCAGCAACCCCGCCACCTACACCGGCCTGTTCACGCCCATCCGCGAGTTGATGGCCGAGACCAACACCGCCAAGGAGCGGGGCTACGGCCCGGGGCGCTTCAGCTTCAACGTGTCGCAGTCATCGGGCGGCGGCCGCTGCGAGGCCTGCCAGGGCGACGGCGTGGTGAAGGTGGAGATGCACTTTTTGCCCGACGTGTACGTGCCCTGCGACATTTGCCACGGCCAGCGCTACAACCGCGAGACGCTGGAGGTGTTGTGGAAGGGCAAGAACATCGCCCAGATCCTGGAACTGACGGTGGAAGACGCTGCGGCGTACTTCAAGGACGTGCCCACCATCGCACGCAAGCTGCAGACGCTGCTGGATGTGGGCCTCTCCTATATCCGCCTGGGCCAGGCGGCGACCACGCTGTCGGGCGGCGAGGCGCAGCGGGTGAAGCTGGCGCAGGAGCTGAGCAAGCGCGATACCGGCCGCACGCTCTACATCCTGGACGAGCCCACCACCGGCCTGCACTTTGCCGACATTGACCTGCTGCTCAAGGTGCTGCACCAGCTGCGCGACGCGGGCAACACCATCGTCATCATCGAGCACAACCTCGACGTGATCAAAACCGCCGACTGGCTCATCGACATGGGGCCCGAGGGCGGTGCCGGCGGCGGCACCGTGGTGGGCGTGGGCACGCCCGAGGAGCTGGCGGCCAACCCGGCCAGCCATACGGGGCGGTATCTGGCGCCTTACTTGAAAAAATCGCCCGCCTGAGCCCTGTTGCCCGTCAGGGCGTCTTGCTCACAAACGCCACGGTCAGCCCCTTGGCCGTCACGGTGATGGGCCCTGGCTGCAGGCCCAGGCCGTCAAACACCGCCGTGTCTTGCGGGCGCAGTTGGTGCAGTGTGACTTCGCGCAGCGACTGTTCGGCCAGCAGCGGGCCGTAGGCATTGAGCAGCTCGGTCACCGCCGGGCGCAGGCTGGGAAACTCCATGCGCCCCAGCTGGATCTGGTGGGCGCGCAGCGTGCGGTCGCTGGCCTCGTAGCGCAGCGCAAACTCCACCTCCAGGCTGCCCTGGTGGCTGCGCCGCAGCGCCGGGCCGGCCACATCCAGCGCCATGGCTGCGCCCAGCCGGTTCACTTCGGGCAGCAGGCGCAGGTGGGGCGCCTGCACGCTCAGGTTGAACAGGCCTTGTACCGGCACGTTGCGCGGAAACTTGGGGTCCACCATGGCCTGCAGTTGGGCCAGGGGCACGGTGTAGCTGGGCTGTGCCAGCGCGCCCCGCGCCACCAGCAGCACCGCGCCGCCCAGAGCGAGGCCCCGGGTGGCGTGGGTCAGGAATCGTCGGCGATGCAGCATGGGTGCTTTCCGTCAAAACCGTTGTGACACCGCGGTAGCAAAAAGGTGCCCAAGGCTTGCTGCAGGCGTTGTTACCAGAAGTTTGTGGATTTTGGGGCGATAGCGCTAGTGCTATATGCCTTGGGCGCTATCAAAATAGGTGCATTTACACGTGGGCTGCGGGATGGCGGTGGCGGGGCTCGGCCGCCACCGGTGCGACCAGCGCCGCGCTCAGCGCCCCACGACCGACCAGCCCGCCCGCTGGTTGTTCTTGTCGTTCTCGTACTCCCACGCGGTGCCGCAGCGGTCGCACACGTAGCGGGTGATGGTGACGGTGCCGTCCTCACGGTCTTCCTTGCGGTTGCCGCGCTGCACCAGCTCGGCATGGCCCGGCGCCTTGCGCCAGTTGCGCTGGATGCCCTGGCAGGGCTCGCACAGGGCCATGGGTTTGAGTTCGTTCTGTCGGGCCAGGTCTTTGGTCATGGGGTGGCAGCCGTCGTGGCTGGTATGTGGGTGGGTTTGTGTGTGCGGGGCGGCTACTGTAAGGCACCTGCAGGTGCAGGGGCACAGCGCTGTGGTTTCATTTCGAGCCAAATTGGCCTCTGGCGCTTGATTGATAAGCGCAAGCAGCTATCAAATCAGGACTGATCCCTCAGGCGGGCTGCCAAGGCCTTGGCCATGCGCGCGTTGTGCAGCACCACGCCCGCACGCTCCACCTGCTGGCGCGCTTCCACCACGAAGCCCTGGGCGGCAAAAAAAGGCTCGGCGGTCAGGCTGACGTGCGCGTGCAACTGGGTGATGCCGCACTGCGCCGCTTGCGCGTGAATGTGCGCCATCAGCGCCCGGGCCACGCCCTGTCGTGCGAACGCCGGGGCCACGAAGAACATGTCGATACAGCCATCGGCCTGCAGATCGGCAAACCCGGCGATGGCTCCACCTTCCTGTGCCTGCGCGATGAAAGGCTGGTTGGCACGCATGCGCTCTGCCCACTGTGGGGCGTCATGGTGCAGTGGAGCCCAGGCGGCGAGTTGTTCGGCGGTGTAGTTCTCGCAAGCCAACCCATGCACCGAGGCATGGAAAACTGCGCGCAATGCAGGTTCGTCGCCGGGGCGGAAGTTGCGGATGTGGATGAACGGCATGGCAGGCAAGCGGCTCAGAAAAAGGGTGCGATGGTGCCACAGCCCTGCGCGGTTGGAGACGGCGTCAGCCCGCCGCCATGCGCAGCCTGCGCGCTGCATCTTCGTCGCGCGCGTCGTCAATCTCCCGCAGCACGGCCTGCATGTCCACATCGGCATGCGTCGGCGCATAGATGCCGGTGAGTGGCGTCTCATTGCTCAGCAGCCCGCTCTGGTACAGGCTCCAGATTTCGGGGCCGTATTGGGTGGTGCGCAGCTCGGGGGCAAACTGGCCGAAGAAGTCGCGCAGGTTGGCCACGTCGCGCAGCAGCATGCGCTGGGCGTGGTTGTTGCCCGCAGCGTCCACGGCCTGGGGCAGGTCGATGATGACGGGGCCGTCGTGGCCCGCCTCTTCACCTTCTGTGCCAGGCAGGTAGGCCAGCAGGATGTTGAACTCCGACAAGTCCCCATGCACCACACCCGCACACAGCATGCGCACCACCTCGGCCACCAGCGTGGCGTGGTGGGTGCGCGCGTCTTCGGGCGTGAAGCTCACATCGTTCAGGCGCGGGGCGGCATCGCCGTGGGCATCGGTCACCAGCTCCATCAGCAGCACGCCGTCGTGAAAGTTGTAGGGCTGCGGCACGCGCACGCCCGCCGCGGCCAGGCGGTAGAGCGCATCGACCTCGGCGCTTTGCCAGGCGGCCTCTTGCTCTTGCCGGCCAAACTTGCTGCCCTTGGCCATGGCGCGTGCCGAGCGCGAGTTCTTGACCTTGCGGTTCTCGGTGTAATCGACGGCTTGGCGAAAGCTGCGGTTGTTCGCTTCTTTGTAGATCTTGGCGCAGCGGGTTTCGTCACCGCAGCGCACCACGTAGACCATGGCCTCCTTGCCGCTCATGAGCTGCCGGACCACGGTGTCGATCAGGCCTTCCTCGATGAGGGACTGCAGGCGGGGGGGAGCTTTCATCGGTGCATTTTGCCCGTGTCGCGCAATCCCCCTGGCGGACCGTGTGTCAAAGTGCGTTTTGCTCAGCCCGTGCTGCACACACCGCGCAGCCGCAGGTGCGTGGCATCGTCCACAGCCACCGGCAACTGGTGCTTGGCCTGCAGATAGTGGTGGGTGAACACGTCCAGGTATGCCTCCAGCGCCTGTGCGGCCTGCAGCTCGCCCGCCAGCTCCAGGCACAGCGCGCCGACCTCGGACGTACAGAAGTGGTCCATGCGGGTGGATCGGCGCAGGTTGTAGCGCGAGAGCTGCTCGGGCTGCAGGCTCAGCACGGGCAGGTGGTTGAGGTAGGGGCTCTTGCGGAACATCTTGCGCGCCTCGGGCCAGGTGGCGTCGAGCAGCACGAACAGCGGGCGTTTGCCCTCGGCCTGGGCCACCTGCGTGACAACGCGCTCGGGCGCCACGAACTCGCCGGGGAACACCACATACGGCTGCCACTGTGGGTCGGCCAGCAGCGCCAGCAGGTCGGGGTTTACCTCGGTGCGCGCCCAGCCAAACGCATAGGTGTCGGCCACCACATCAGCGATCAGCCAGCCGGTGTTGCTGGGCTTGAGGGGCTCGATGTCGGCCATCAGCAGGCACATGCCCGCGCGCGTGGGCAGCACGGGCCGCAGCGCGCAGATGCAGTGGCTGGGCACCAGGCGGCAGCCCGCGCAGCGTTCGCCCTTGGGGCCGCCCCGGGCCAGAAAGGGCTTGGCACTGCGGGCCAGGCGCTCGGCGCGCAGGCGTGCCACCGCATGCGGTGGGGCAGGTGGTGTGACGGACGGCGTGTCGGTGGTGGCCACGTCAGTCGCCGAGGGGGCTGCGGGCTGTGTCACCGGCCGCCCGCACGTTCCAGCGCAAACAGCGGCAGCTCTGCCAGCGGGCTCAGCCACACGCCCCCACCCAGCTCGGTAAAGCCCTCGCCCAGCGTGCGGCGGTACAGCTGTGCGGGGTGGCGGAACATGCGCGGGTCGGTCACCTGCTCGTCCACCACATCCTGCTCCCAGTCCTCGCGCGCGACGGCCTCCACATACAGGGCGCCCCGGCTCAGGCGCGCCAGGTTGCGCATGGCCTTTTGCACGTCGGCCTCGCTCAGGTAGGGCAGCACGCCCTGACAGATCACCAGGTCGTACGGCGTCCGAGCCTTGTAGTCCACCACCGAGCCGCGCTCCCAGCCAAACCGCTGGCACAGGTATTCGCTGAACTCCACGCCGTGGAACTGCGCCTGCGGAAAATGCCGTGCGATCACATCGCGCCACAGGCCAATGCCGCAGCCCACATCCAGCACCCGCCGCACGGGCACGCGCAGGTACTGCAGGTAGCTGCACACAAACGCGCCCAGGCGCTCGGTGTGCGCCGGGTCCACCACGCTGGTCTTCTTGTCGAAGTAAAAGCGCTGGTAGTACGCCTCGTCAAAAATGGCCGCGTCTGCGCTGCCGGTCACTGGTTTCACTGCTGCTTCCTTTTGCCCCGAACCGCCTGCGGGGCAGCCGCACGATGGCGATTCGAGGTGGCTATTCCAGGCGGCGAGTATCGCCCACGGGAGTGGGGGCCTCTGGCGGTGTAGTCTGCGGCCATGGATTCGCTGATCTCCGCATCCGCCCGCGCACTGGCCGCCGGGGACCCGCTGGGCGCCCTCAAGCGCGTGGCCCTGCGCGACGACCCACCCGCCCTGGCCTTGCGCGGCATTGCCATGGCGCAGCTGGGCGAACACCCCCGTGCGCGCGACCTGCTGCGGCAGGCTGCGCGCGCCTTTGGCACCCACGAAGCCCAGGCGCGCGCCCGCTGCGTGGTGGCCGAGGCCGAGGTGGCGCTGGCCATGCGCGACCTGGGCGGGTCACCCCGCCCGCTGCTGGAGGCGGCCGACACGCTGCAAGCCCACGGTGATACCGCCAACGCCACACAGGCGCGGCTGATTGCGGCGCGGCGGCTGCTGCGCATCGGCCGCCTGGACGAAGCCGCAGCGGCCATGGACGCCATGGCGACCGCCCCCACAGCGGGCGACCTGCCCCCCGCCCTGCGGGCCATGGCCGACCTGACCCTGGCCGAGCTGGCGCTGCGCTCGCTGCACATCGCCTCCGCCAGCGCGGCGCTGGACCGCGCGCAGGAGGCCGCTGAGCAAGCTCATGTACCGGCCCTGCTGGCTGAGGTGGCGCAGGCGCGCGCCGTGCTGGATCAACCCGCAGCGCGGCGTGTGGGGGCAGGGGTGGACCAGCCGCTGCGCCTTTCCGATGTGGCAGACCTGCTGGCATCGGGCGCGCTGGTGGTGGATGCATGTCGGCGCTGCGTGGGGGTGGGCGGTGGCCCCTCCACCGCAGACGCCGCCGTGTGGCAACCGCTGGCACGCCGGCCCATCCTGTTCGCGCTGGTGTGTGCGCTGGCGCAAGCCTGGCCCGGCGATGCCGAGCGCGAGGCGTTGATTGCGCAGGCCTTTCGCACCCGCCACCCCGACGACACCCACCGTGCGCGGCTGCGGGTGGAGGTAGGGCGCCTGCGCGCGCTCCTGCGGCCACTGGCGCGCATCGAGGCCACGGCGCGCGGCTTTGCGCTGCAGCCCTTGGACGCACGGCCCGTGGTGGTGCTGGCGCCGCCCATCGATGGCGAGCAGGCGGCGCTGCTGGCTCTGCTGTCGGACGGTGCGGCCTGGTCCACCTCGGCGCTCGCGTTGGCCACGGATGCCAGCCAGCGCACCTTGCAGCGCGCGTTGGCCGAGCTGGAAGCACAAGGCCGTGTGCGCTCCATCGGCCGCGCGCGTGCGCAGCGCTGGCTGGCGCCGCCGCTGTCCGGATTCACGACGATCTTGTTACTCCCTGCTGCGCTGCCGATTGCATAAAGTGGACGCCAAGCCCCCACCGGGCCACCCCACAGGAGCCAACCATGACCGCATGCACCCACAGCGACCCGACACCCGCCACCCTCCGCAGCCACCCTTCACAACCCGCAGAGATCGTGCGCGAATACGGCCCCTTTGCGGGCGCGGACAGCGTGCACGGCGTCACCCACGACGGCCAGCATGTCTGGGCGGCCACGGGGGCGCACCTGGTGGCCTTCGATGCTGCAACGGGCGAGACCCTGCGCACGCTGGCCGTGGCCAGCGATGCCGGCACTGCGTTTGACGGCAGGCACCTGTACCAGATCACCGAGGCGCGCATCGACAAGATCGACCCCGCCACCGGCCGGGTGGTGGCCTCCATTCCTGCACCCGGCAACGGCAACGACTCGGGCCTCACCTGGGCCGAGGGCAGCCTGTGGGTGGGCCAGTACCGCGACCGCAAGATCCACCAGATCGACCCCGCCACCGGCGCCATCCGGCGCACCATCGAGTCCGACCGCTTTGTGACCGGCGTGACCTGGGTGGACGGCGAGATGTGGCACGGCACCTGGGAGGGTGACGAGAGCACGCTGCGCCACATCGACCCCGCCACCGGCGCCGTGCTGCAGCAGCTCGACATGCCTCAAGGTGTGGGCGTGAGCGGCCTCGAATCCGACGGCGCCGACCTTTTCTACTGCGGCGGCGGCGGCAGCGGCAAGGTCCGCGCTGTGCGCCGGCCCAAGGCGGCCCGCCCCTGAGCACCTGACACCTTCAGCCCTTGAGCGACGCGGCGCCCCGCCGCACCCACCGCCCCTTGCGACCACAGGCCCTGCGCGCATCACGCGATGTCGTAGGCCGGGGACAGGTGCGCCTGCCAGTGCCTCCCTCCCCACGCAATTCTCCGTCCCGCAACGTCATCCACCACCCACCAGGAGCACCCCCATGAACGCACCCACTTCCCACCCCGTGGTTTCTGCCGACGAATGGCTGGCCCAGCGTCACGCGCTGCTGGCCCGCGAGAAGGCCCTGACCCGCCTGCATGACGAGGTTGCCGCGCAGCGCCGCGCGCTGCCCTGGACCCGCGTGGACAAGCGTTACATGCTGGATACGCTGCAGGGCCCGCGCGCCCTGGCCGACCTGTTCGATGGCCGCAGCCAGCTGCTGGTGCAGCACTTCATGTTTGGCCCGGGGTGGGAGCAGGGCTGCCCCAGCTGCTCCTTCATGGCCGACCACATGGGTGGCATGGAGCTGCACCTGCAGCACCGTGACGTGTCGGTGCTCGCCGTCTCGCGCGCGCCGCTGGCCGAGATCGAGCGTTTTCGCCAGCGCATGGGCTGGCAGTTTCGCTGGGCGTCGTCGCACGGCAGCGACTTCAACCACGACTTTGCCGTGAGCTTCACGCCCGAGCAGCGCGCACGCGGCCACGGCGAGGTGTTCTACAACTACGGCATGCAGCCGTTCCCCGCCGATGAGGCGCCGGGCATCAGCGTGTTTGTGCGCAGTGACGCGGGTGAGGTGTTCCACGCCTACTCCACCTTCGGGCGCGGCGTGGAGGCCATGATGGGCACCTACCAGCTGCTGGACCTCGCGCCCCGAGGCCGCCACGAGACCAACCCCGCCTACCCCATGGACTGGGTGCGCCACCACGACCGGTATGCACCTTCCCTGCCAGCGGCTGGGTCTGCGGCGGCACCAGCTGCACAGGCGCCACAGCCTTCACCGGCCCACACGGCGCCGGGCGGGTGCTGCTCCACACGGAGCTGAACCACACACGGTTGAGACCGCGACCATGGACGCCACCCTCTGGTCCTGGCTGGCCATCGCCGCCATGGGGGCGCTGCACGGGCTCAATCCGCTCACGGGCTGGGGGCTGGCCACCACCTGGAGCCTCTGCGCGCGTGACCACAGCATGCCGCTGCGCGCACTGCTGCCCATGGCCGTCGGGCACCTGGCCGCCGTGGCACTGACGGCGGCTGCGGTGGGGTGGGGGCTGTCGTTGTCGCCACCTGCCCTGCTGGCGGTGGCGGGCGGCCTGGGCGGGGTGGTGATAGTCGCTCGCGTGCGTCTGACGGGGGCGGCGTGGCATCGCCTGCGCAAGCCCGCCGGGCCTGTGGGCATGGCGCTCTGGTCCTTTGGTGTGGCCACGGTGCACGGTGCCGGGCTGGCGCTGGTGCCTGCACTGGCGCCGCTGTGCGGGGGCGGTGGCGCTGCAGGTGGAGTGGCCTCTGGGGGCGACCGACTCTCCACCCCCTTGCTGTTCGCGCTGGCCGCGCTGGGGGTTCACACCCTGGCCATGCTGGCCGTCACCGGGGGCCTGGCCGTTGCGGCCTGCCGCGGTGTGCAGGGCGCCCAGCGCTGGCTGCAACGCTACCGGGGTTGCAGCGGGGGCCCTGCCGGTTGATCAGGCCTTGGCCGGGCGGTGCAGGGCGCAGATCTTGTTGCCGTCCGGGTCGCGCAGGTACGCCAGGTACAGCTTGCCGCCGGGGCCTTCGCGCCAGCCGGGTGGGTCTTCGCAGGTGATGCCACCATTCGCTACACCGGCGGCGTGGAAGGCATCGGCCTGCTCGGGCGACTGCATGGCAAAACCGATGGTGCCGCCGTTGGCAAAGGTGGCGGGCTCGCCGTTGATGGGGGTGGTGATGCCAAAGGTACCTGTGGGGCCGCGATAGAAGTAGCGGTTCTTGTTGGCCACCCCGGGCGGTACGCCCAGCGCCCCCAGCAGCGCGTCATAAAACTTCTTGGACCGCTCCAGGTCGTTCACACCGACCATCACATGACTGAACATTCATCGTCTCCTGTAGGCCCCTCAGGGGGCGGGTTGTGGCCAACGGTTGGCGTTGGCATGTTAGCGGGTGGCTATCGCCATCACCGGCGCGGGCCACAAGCCCCTGTGCGGCACTCAGGGGCGGGGGCATTGGGCGGGCTATGCCGTTGGCCCCAGAGCGCCCCCACAGGCTTCATGGAAGCCGTTTTGAGGCAAAAATGCGCCATGGCGCTAGTGCAATATGCCTGAATAGCTATCTAATTAATAGCAAATGTCGGCAGCGCCCACAGGCTCCACGCACTGTCCCATCCCCTGGTATTGCGCTTTGAACACACCGTCACGCCCCATGCTGCCCACTGCCTCCCACCCCCACTTCACCCCGGTGCCCCTCGACAAGGCCTATCGCCTGCTCAACCACGGCCCCGTCGTGCTGGTGTCGGCCGCCCATGCGGGTCAGCACAACGTCATGGCGGCATCGTGGGCCTGTGCACTGGACTTTGCGCCGCCCAAGGTCACGGTGGTGCTCGACAAGGCCACTCGCACGCGCGAACTGGTGGAGGCCAGCGGCTTCTTTGCACTGCAGCTGCCCACCGTGCCCCTGGCCGCGCTGACTGTGGCGCTGGGTACCGACAGCGCCAAGACCACGCCCGACAAGCTGCAGCGCCATGGCGTGCCGTTGTTTGAAGCGCCCGGCCACCCGGCGCAGGCCATGCCCCCGCTGGTGCAAGGCTGCGCCGCCTGGCTGCTGTGCCGCGTGATCCCCGAGCCGCACAACCAGCAGGCCTACGACCTTTTCATCGGCGAAGTGGTGGCCGCCTGGGCTGACGACCGCGTGTTCCGCAACGGGCACTGGGAGTTCGACACCGCGCCGGATGACCTGCGCACGCTGCACTACGTGGCGGGCGGGCAGTTTTATGCGACGGGGGCGTCGGTGCGCGGCTAGTGCCGCCCAACGTGCACGCAATCCATGGGGACGGAGCAGCGGCAGACCGGTTGTGCCCGCCCTGTTTGCAAGGCCCCGTCCGCCGGCCGCCTCACCCCGCCCCGCATCACTCCCCGTCCGAAATCCCCAACTGCTTGAGTTCTGCAAATTTGGCCGCCATCGTCGGGTTGCCGCGTGTGAGCTTTTTGATCGTGAGGTCTTCGGCCTTGTCGTTGGCCAGGCGCAGGTTGTTGGCCGACTTGTGCAGCGCCTCCTTGGTCTTCTCCAGGTCCTTGATGGCCTCGTCAATGCGCTTGATGGCTTCCTCAAACCCGTCCGATGCCAGGCGCCAGTTGCGCCCAAACGCGCCCTTGAACTCTTCCAGCTGCGATTCGAACTTGGTGATGTCCAGGTTCTGCGCCTTCACCAGCGCCAGCTCCGACTTGTACTGCAGCGACTTCATCGCAGCGTTGCGCAGCAGCGTGATGATGGGGATGAAGAACTGCGGCCGCACCACATACATCTTGGGATAGCGGTAGAACATGTCCACGATGCCGGTGTTGTACAGCTCGCTCTCGGGCTCCAGCAGTGACACCAGCACCGCGTACTCGCAGCCCTTTTCGTTGCGGTCCTTGTCCAGCTCTTTCAGGAAGTCTTCGTTGCGCCTCTTCGTGGCCGTCTCGTCGCTCTCGTTCTTCATCTCGAACATGATCGAGACGATCTCGTTGCCCGCCTCGTCCAGGTCGCGAAAGATGTAGTCGCCCTTGCTGCCGCTGCGCGCGTCGTTGTCCTTTTCAAAGTAGGCGCGGGGAAACGCCGTGGCGCGGATGCGGTTGAACTCCGTCTCGCAGTGCTGCTCCAGCGTCTCGCCCACCATCTTGGTGGACAGGCGCGCCTTCATGTCCCGCAGCCGCGCAATCTCGCCGTCCCGGTCGCGCAGTTGTAGGGCGTACTGCTCCTTGATGGCGGCCTCCTCCAGCTGCTTTTTCACCACCACCAGGTTCAGGTTGTTTTGGAGCTCGTCGCGCTCCCGCGCCACCACTGTGACTGCCTCGGTCACCGCCAGCCTGCGCGCCACCTCGGCAGCGTCCAGTTGTGATTTGAGCTGCTGTATCTCGGCGTCCTTTTGGGCGGCCACGCCCTGCAGCTGCTGCGCCAGCCGTGCTTGTGCCAACTGGTCCGCTGCCTGCTGCGCCTGCCGCGCACGCTCCAGCTCACTCACCAGCTTGTTTTCCAGCGCGTCGCGCTGCTTCTCCACCGCACCCAGGGCCTGCGCCACCGCCAGGTCGCGCTCCACCGCGCCCGCGCCCAGCTGCGCCTTCAGGGCCTGAATCTCGGCATCTTTGGCCGCCGCCGACTTCTGCAGCTCATTGGCCACCTGGGCCTGCGCCAGCGCCACCGCATTGCGCTTGTCCTGCTCGGCCAGCTCCAGCCGCTCGTGCAACTGCGCGGCGAAATCCGCGTCCCGCACCTGCTTGAGGATGTCGGCATACCCGGTCTCGTCAATCTTGAACGCCTTGTTGCAGTGGGGGCAGATGATGTCGTGCATGGCGGTCACCGTGTGGGTTGTGTTTGGTTGGCGAGGGGCCGGAGCGGAAGCCAGCTTGGGCTAAACGCTTGAGTGAAAGACTGGCTGCTAGCGCCCACTGAAAAAGCGCTAGCAGCTAAAAAAAGAAGCGATTCAGCTTCCTAAGGTACCCCGCCCCTCGTACGCCGCCATGATGAACGGCTTCGCCGCGTCCAGATCAGTCTGGGTCGAGAGCGTCACTTCCAGGTTGCCCGTGCCCCAGTGCCCGATGTTCGTCACGTCGCGCGCGTTGGGCAGCACCGGCAAGGCGGTGGCGGGGTCTACATGCAGGTACAGCACCAGGCAGTTTTTGCGGTGCAGCACCACCGTGGCAAAGTTCTTGAGGCGCTTGAAGGCCAGGTACAAGCGCAGCTCTTTGCGCTGCACATCGTCGCCCAGCGATAGCGTGTAGCCCTCTAGCGAAGCCAGCAGCAACTGCATGGGCTCTGGCAAATTCACCAGCAGCTCGGCAAACGACTTGTCTGGCCCCGTGCCTTTGGTGCCGATGGGGTCGGCCGCAGCAGGCACCGCCGTGGCCGCCACCGTAGCCGCCATATCGGGCTTGCTGGGCGTGGCCTTGGGCGGTTTGGCCGGGGTGGGCTTGCTGCCTGCATCGCTGCCCGCGTTGACCGATTCCAGCAACAGCAAGTCGCCCCCAAACTGCCGGTAGCGAATCAGCTCGATATTGCGGCCGATCTGTTGCACCGCGTGGCCATCGTACTTGGTGAAGTCCGCCGCAATGCACACCACGCGGGGTGCGCTCCAGTCAATGGCGTCTGCGGCAACGGCCCCCAGCTTGTCCAGCACCAGCAACTTGAATTCGGCCTTGTGGTCCAGCAGCCAGTCCAGGTAGAACAGGCCCTGGTTGATGACGTTCTCGCCCACCGACCGCTTGTATTCCAGGATCACGGGGCAATTGTTTTCGTCCAGGCCCAGCGAATCGATGCGCCCGCCGTGCGTTTTGCCGGTGGAATGCTCTGTGGCGATAAAGCGGATGTTGAGCAAGGGCTGCAGGTTGGCTTCGATCAGCGTCTGCAGGGGCTTTTCCAGATCGGAGGCGCTGCCTTGCAGTTCAGTGGCGGTGCCGCTGGTGAGGCGGAAGAGTTTGATGTCGCTCATGGCTCACTTCTCGCAGTGCGACTGCTCTGCACCAAGCGTCAGGTAGCCGGCAATCCAACCAGTGCGGCAATCGATAGCCGGTGTTTCACGCCACATTGCCAAAGTCCTCAGGCTGGGCACAAAACGCACCCGCGTTCATCGAGAACATTTTTGCTCTGGCTGCGCGTGCGTATGGGGCGCTAGCGGCAGTCGCCTCAAGCATTTGCTCTTGGAGCCTTTCCACCGCCGCCATATCTGTAGCAGCACTGACGATGTCCATCAAATTTTTGTAGTGGTTCTCCACGTCGCGCATCACCCGCTTTCTCGCAGAAATCAAATTACCCAAATTGAGGCCATAAAGCTCGATGGACTTGCTCGCCCGCAGCTGCTTTTTTGGGCCAATACAGGTTTGGCTGGGAATTGCTCGGCCATCATCAGGATCGATATCGATCAGCGCGACATCACTTCTGACGGTTGGGTCAAGCAGTACAGGGCGTTCATTGTTTAAGCACCTGTCATCCCAAACTGCGCGTGGGCTACCATCTAGCAGAGGGAACCAGCTTCCTTTTCCAACTGTTTCTTCAGTGGTCTCGTCTGTGCTCAACCGATTTGATCGGCCTGCTGAATAACGAAAATTCTCGACTGAGAACGCCAGCCAAGGGTAGCCATCGTCCTCGTCGGTATCGGTTCGCTTAGCAGCCTTTTTGGGTCTGAAATGATCGACATCAAAAAATGACTGAGGGTCATTGCTTTCAGAGTACCAGCACTTGCCGTATGACATCTTGGCCAAATAGCGACCAAAGGCGCGCCAGACATGCCCCTTCTTTTCAATGAAGGCCTTACGTTCTGCCTCGGGTTTTGCCTCTAAATCTGCTTGCGCCCTGGCTGCTACGTCAAGGACTTTTTTGGGGATCAATTTTGGATCGCACTTCACGTAGATCAAGACTCAGCCCTTTCCCCGCTTAGCTTTTTGATGAGCGCTTTCATACTCGCATGCCGCTGTTGGATTTCTTCAGGGGTTAAGGGAGGCTGATCTGCATACCGCACGTCATGCCAGGCCCGCAGAAAGTCTTGGTACAACGGCTCACGATCCTCATACAAGAACCCACGTCGCGCCAGATCGTCATTCAGCTCAATCAACCTTTGCTCATCTTTGTCAGACTTGTCGGCCCTCTGAGCAAGTGCGTTGCGTTCGTCTATCAAGCGTTGAGTATCAATATCCAAGCTAGTGGGCATACCGAAGATCTCGGTCAGCGTGGCGGTGAATCCCATGCCTTTCGGATTTGCATATGGCGCTGAAGCCTTTACCTGCCCGTCCGCAACCTGCGTGATCACCCGCACCTCATCCCGCGTAAGCGCGGAAATCGTCAACGGGTTATGCGAGGTCAAAATAATATGGCACTTGTCCGAATCGGCCGCAATGTCAGTCCAGTCATCAATCAATTTGAGATAGCTGTGCTGCCAATGTGGATTGAGATGGGTATCCGGTTCATCCAACAAGAAGAGTGCTCTTTTGCCGCGCGATACGCGAATGAGGCCCAGCACCATCAATAACTGCCGTTCTCCGTCAGACAGGTCCGCAAAGCCAACGTCACCGCTGCTGTCGTTATCGCGCGTTACCCATACCAACATCTCCCGTATCAAACCCGAAATGTCCATCGCCTCCAGGGCGTAAAACATTTCCCGCTCGCTTTTGAACTGCTTTGCAAACTGCCTCAACTTACTGAGACTTGGTAAAAAAGCCGCGTACTGTGACTCGCTTTGTCGCTTATCACGGTAGTCATCGATCACATTGCCATCCAGCGCCATCGGAAAAAAGGCCACCGTTTGGAACTCGCGCGCTGTACGACCCGCGGGGCCGCCAGCGCCCCAAAAATTTGAAGGCACGCGCTCAGCAGCCTTTTTAGTTTTCGCGAACCATGGCTCTCGAAAAAGCGCTAACAAGGAGTGGAAGCCCGTGATACCTAGTTTTCCAGACAACTCTGCACTGACCTTTTTATCCGGAAACGCGAACAACGCCATCAACGCCATCACACCGTGAATTGGGCGGCAATAAAACAGACGCCGTTCACCCTGCGCCTGAGTAAACGCCGCTATGTTTTCCTCCAACTTAATCGCGTCGTAGTAGCGCTTTTGGTGATCATCAAACAGTGACTCCAGTCGCCGACTTCCGCCCGAGTAGTAGCCAAACACCAAGTCCGGAAACCAGTCTGTCTTGCGCTTTTCAAACTCGGTGCGCTTTACCTCCTTGCCATCCACCTTGATGGCAGGCTCTTTAGGGACGTTAGACAGGGTGACCCTGGCGTCGCTGATTCGGTAGTCCACTCGATAGTGAAAGCGAGGCTCATGCTTGCGCAAATCCACCCAGCGAAAAACCTGTGTGATGGCTTCAATCAGGTTGGACTTCCCTGCCCCGTTTTGGCCAATTAGCACTGTGGTGAGCTTGGTCTCGTCAAAGTCCACCTCCAACTGCTTCAAATTCTTGAAGCCGTCGATATAAACCTTATCCAACCGCATGGTGTGCCTCCAAGGTGGTGCCACCATCTGCAATATGGCCTTGCGCTACCTCCCAGGCCAATTGCTTGTAGAAGTCGGCTATTGGCAGCTCGGACGCTTTGAACAGCGCCTCTGCGGTAGTGGGCGAACCCAAGCGGCGCAGGTGGTCTGCAAGGTAGGGCTTGCCTTTTACGTCTTCGTCTTGGCGGCTTTTGGTCACGGCTGCGGCTTCCTTGGGGGCGCGAGAGGCGCGAACTTGGCGAGTGGTCTTTGATTGTTTCTTTGCAATTGGCGCAGTGCGCTGCGAAGCGATGCGTTCAAGCAGCACACTGGCGGGCGCGTCTGCCGGGTCTTGCAGTGCCAATTCACCGCGAAAGGCTTTTGCCAGCACCAGCGGGGTTAGTCGTTGGGCTTGGGTTCGGGCTACGGTAGCGCGTGCCTCGATGCGGTCGGCCAGGGTGAACAGGGCTTCTACGCGGCGGACGATTTCGGCCTGCTCTGGCAATGACGGAAGCCGAATAGGTAGATTTCTGAGGTCCTCGATATTGATGCCAACATAAGTAATCCCTTTTTCCATGCCCGCAAGCCATTTCTGACTTGCATCGGAGGCAACCCAATACGCCGCGAAGCGAGGATCAACAATACTTTGCTCGACAGGAAGAACAGCGACCTCTCTTGAGATGTTCCATCCCAACATTTCGTGTCCAGCGACTGCAACACCCCCAAGCGTGCCACGCACATTCACAAGGACTTCACCGCCACGCAGGATCGTTCTGGAATATTCAGCGGACAAAGTCGGAGCAATTCGCTTCATACCGTCTAGCTCAAAGCGAAGCCAACGAACATTGCTTGTTCGAAGACACGGGGTGCCATTTGGCACTTCCTCCCCCAGCTTCACAACACCATAAGTTATGACTCGATGCTTTTGACAGATCGACGAAACAGTTGTCGTTGACCAATCTGCTGCATTGCGTGCTGTTTTCCATGGATGCGTCAGCGAACCAGATACTGCTGCATCCAACACCGCCTGCCGAAACCGCTTGACTAAGGCGGGGATGGTATCGAAGCGGTCGTTGCAGGACTGGATGCGGGTGAGCAGGGTGTCGAGTTGGTTGGCGATGCGGGTTTGCTCGGCGGCGGGAGCAAGCTTGAAAGGCAGCGTTGCCGTGGCGGCGCCCGACAACTCCTTGAATGTTGTTCCTGTCGCAATGGCTTCTGCCTCAGGCTTCAACCACTTGAGCTGGTAATAGGTATACCGAGCATCAACTTCTGGCGGCAATACAAAGCTCTTGAACCCTTGATTCGTAGAGATTTCGTTTGCTGCGATTGCGACGTACCCGATAGGTGCACGACTGGAAAACAGCACAGTGCCTTGCGGCATTAGCGTTGCTCCGCAAGCGGAGTAACCAGCTTCGGTCAGATCACGCGCACCTCGCTCAATCGATTGCTTTCGATATCCGCTCAAGTCAGCAGGAGTCACCCACGGAATACCCTTTCCGGGTTCAACAAAATTCTGCGGATCTTTGGATGGCGGCGTGCCGCCTCCAACGATTCGAGCAACACTGCCAATAGGAACTTCGACCCAACTCTCAGGTAAATCACTCATCCTCGCCTCCTCCCAACAACACCCCCCGCCGCGCCAGCCGCTCGCGCGCTTCTAGCAAGGCTAGGTGCAAGTGTTGTTCCAGCTCGGCCTTGGGTGGCAGCTCGGTCCAGTATTCGGCCACGGTGATGCCGTCTTTGTGCATTTGCAGCAGCTCCACCTGTTCACGGCTGGATTCGGCGCACAGGATGAGGCCGATGGGGGCTTCCTCCCCGCTCTGGCGTTCGTGCCGGTCCAGCCATTTCAAATACAGCTCCATCTGGCCTTTGTGCGCGGCCTTGAAGCGGCCTAGCTTCAGCTCGATGGCCACGAGGCGACGCAGGCGGCGGTGATAGAAAAGCAGGTCCAGGTAAAAGTCCTCGCCGTCGATGACCATGCGCTTTTGCCGCTCCACAAACGCAAAGCCCCGGCCCAGCTCAAGGATGAAGGCTTCGAGCTGGCGCAGGATGGCGGCTTCCAGGTCCGCCTCGTCATGGCCCTGGCGCAGGCCCAGAAAGTCGAGGAAATACGGGTCTTTGAAGACTTGGGCGGGGCTGGTGCCCAGGGCTTCGACAGGCTCCGCCTGAACGGGGGGAGGGGCTTGCAGTGCAGCCAGCTCGGTGCGTTCAAACGCCTTGCGCTCAATCTGGTGGGTCAGCTCGCGCACGCTCCAGCGGTCTTGCGCGGCTTGCTGGGCGTAAAACTGGCGGGCTTGCGGGTTTTTGAGCGCAACGATGGCGACCATGTGGCTCCAGCTCAATTTGGTCGACAGTGTCGACACAATCCCTGCACTGGGGAAAGCCTGCGCAAACTTGACCATGCGGCGCAGGTTGCGGGCTTCAAACCCCCGGCCAAACTCTTGCGAGAGCTGTTGGCCCAGTTGCTCCAGCAGTTGGCTACCGTACTGGGCACGTTCGCCGCCCAGCACTTCGGAGGCCAAGCGTTGGCCCACCGCCCAGTACAGGCGGGTGAGTTCGGCATTCACCGCGCCGGCCAAGCGCTGGCGGCTGCTGGCGATGAGGGTGCGCAGTTCGGCGTGCAAGTTGGTGGGCAGGCCGTCTGCTCCCGCTGCGGAAACCAGTTGGCTCATGGCTGGGCCTCGTCTGCCGTGGTGTCGTCGGCCAGCAGGTCTTCCAACGAAGCGTCGGGGTCTTCGCCCAACTCTTCCAGCAGGCTGCGCAGGTCGGCCATGGCACCGCTCAGCTCGCGCATCACCATGCGTGCCACCAGCGCGGGTTCGTCACGCCGGGCGTCTGCGGCTTCCGCGTTGTCGTCCTTGATCCAGCTGATGTCCAGGTTATCGTTACGGGCCTTGATTTGCTCGCGGGTGAACTTGCGCCAGCGGCCTGCTTCGCCCGTGTCCACACGCTGCGCCAGGGCTGCGGGGCCGCCGCAGGGGTCGTTGCCAAACACGTCTTCAAACTTGTCGCGGGGCACACTGGCAGGGGCATCGGGCTTGGTGCGGAAATACTCGCGGGTGAAGGGGGTGCGCTTGCCAAACTGGGGCATGTTGGCGCGCATGTCGTACACCCACACTTCTTTGGTGTTGCCTTTGTCGATGGTGCCACGGGTGAAGAACAACACGTTGGTTTTGACGCCTTGCGCGTAGAAGATGCCGGTGGGCAGGCGCAGTATGGTGTGCAGGTTGCACTTGTCCATCAGGTCGCGGCGTATGTCTGCGCCCACGTTGCTTTCAAACAGCACGTTGTCGGGCAGCACCACGGCAGCGCGGCCACCGGGGGCCAGGTTGCGGTAGATGTGCTGCAAAAAGCAGAACTGCTTGTTGGTGGTGGGGTAGGTGAAGTCGGTGCGGGTGGGCAGGCCGCCGCCTTTTTTGGTGCCAAAGGGCGGGTTGCTGAGGTTGAGCGTGGCCTGCGGCAGGCGGGTGCCTTCTTCGCCCAGGGTGTCGCCAAACTGTATGCCGCCTTCAATGCCGTGCAGCAGCATGTTCATGAGGGCCAGGCGGTGGGTGTCTTGCACCAGCTCCATGCCGTAAAAGGTGCTGTGGCGATACTTGCGCTGCTGGGCCTCGGTGCGGTCATCCACCGGGTACTTGTCGCGCAGGTAGTTGTTGGCGGCAATCAAGAAGCCGCCGGTGCCTGAGGCGGGGTCTTGGATCACATCGTCCAGCGTGGGCTGCATCACGGCCACGATGCTGTCGATCAAGTCGCGGGGGGTGAAGTACTGGCCTGCGCCGCTTTTCTTTTCGCTGGCGTTGCGCTCCAGCAGGCCTTCGTACAGGTCGCCCAGGTCGTCGCGCTGCACGCTGTACCAGTCGAGCTTGTCGATCTCTACCACCAGCTTGGACAGCGTGGCCGGCTTGGTGATGAAGGTGCTGGCGTTGGCGTAAATCTGCTGCACGCTGCCCCGGCCGTGCAGGCCGTAGTCCAACAGCAGTTCTTTGTACATGTCCAGCCGGTCGGGTGCCGACGCGGCCATCAGGTCGGCCCAGCGGGTGCCTTCCATTCTTTCAGCGGGCTCGCCTTTCTTGGGCGACTTGTAGATGACCAGGCCGTCTTCCTGGCCGGTCTCTTGCATCATGCGCAAGAACAGCAGGTAGGTGAGCTCGCTCACGTACTGGTGGTAGGTCACTCCGTCGTCGCGCAGCAGGTTGCACAGGTTCCAGAGCTTGGCGACGATGTCTGACGCCGCAGGGTTGATTGCAGTCATGTAAGGGGATGCGGGGAAAAGCGGTCAGGCGGACTTTTGGTCGTCCGCCCACAGTGCGTCGTTAAAGGCTTCCAGCACGGGCTGGAGCTGGCCGTTGAAGAGTTTGTCCAGGCGGGCAAAGCCGCCGCCGTCGCGCTTGAATATAAGGTCTGGGTCGTCCAGCGCTTCGCGGTCTACCAACATATTGGCTTTGGTTTGCGCGGCTATGCGTTTGAGCCAGTCGCGCTGGGGTTGCGTCCAGGGTTTGCCCGCCAAGGGTTTGGCCAGCAGGTCTTGCAGGGCGTGGTCCACGCGCTCGGCATAAGGCAGCAGGGCGTCGCCCATGGCAGCCTGGCGAATGTAGCCAATGATGCGGGCGGCAATGTCCTGGTTGCTCAGCTCGCGCCAGGCGGTGGCCAGGCGCGTTTCGGTAAACCCGGCTTGGTCCAGCGCCAGCACCAGCTCTTTGAGCTGCTTGCGCGTGAGGTCGCGCGGACGGGTCAGCACGGTGATAAGTGCGGGCAGCTCGTTACCGTGGCTGGTGATGAAGTCTTTGAACTCTTTCAAATAGTCTTCGGGTTTGCGGGCGGTACCGTAGCCGCGCTCGATGCCTGCGAGGGCATCGGGGTGGTCGGAGACAAAAACAGGCTCTCCACGCCCTTCGCGCTTGCGGTCGAGTATTTCGCCGAGCTGGGGGTTTTTAATGAACCAGTTGGCGATTTCGTCCACCGACAGGGTGCGCAGCTTTTGGATGAAGGCATCGGGCGTCATGCCTGCCTTGGTTTCAAAGTCTTGCGTGGCCTCAGCGTCGAGGTGGCGCTTTTTGACTTGCAGCTTGGCCAGGAACTGTTCGCGCACCAGCTCGCGGGCAGCAGGGTCTTGCACGGCCACCATTTCTTGCTCCAACTGCGCAAAGCTGATGCTGAGGTTGACCACCACGGGGCGCATGGCGGTCATGTTGCCGATGGTTTCAAAAATACGCACAGCGTCAAACACGCGGAAGCTGTCTTTGGGGTCGCCGTCAAAGTCGCACAGGCGGGTAGCGCGGCCCAGCATCTGGTCAAACAAGATGCGGCTGTTGACCTGGCGCAGGAAGACCAGGTTGCAGATTTCAGGCACGTCTATCCCGGTGGTGAGCAGGTCCACCGTCACGGCCACATTGGGCAGGCGTTCGTTTTTGAAGCGGCGAATCAGCTCCAGCGGCTTGTCGGCATTGCCGGTAATTTTGATGACGGCGTCGTCCTCTACGCTGCCGTACTGGACTTCAAAAGCGGCTTTCAGCACATCCACCACCAAGTCGGCGTGGTCGGTGTTGACGCAGAAGATGAGGGTTTTGCGCTTGCCCGTGGGGTCGATCTCTTGGGCGAGGTGATTGCACACCACCTCATTGAAAGATCGGGTGATGACCTTGCGGTTGAAGTCTTCGACGTTGAGGTCGATGGCGTCGGGGGCTTTGAAAAGCTCGATCTGGTTGCGCTGCGCGTCGTAGACCTTGACCTCTTCGCCCGCCTTCCAGTGCATGCCGCCTTTAGAAAGCTCGGTGTAGATCTGAATGGGCGGTTCGTAGTCCACCAGGAAGCCATCCACCACGGCCTCGCGGTAGCTGTAGGTGAACACCGGGGCACCAAAGATCTCGGTGGTGTGCAGGGCGGGGGTGGCGGTCAGGCCAATCTTGACGGCATCAAAGTAGTCGAGCACCCGGCGGTACTTGGAGATGTAGTCTTCAAAGCCGCGAAAGCTGAGTTCGGTGTCGGACAGCTCGCGATCCAGCGTGTAGCCGCGATGGCATTCGTCGATCACCACGCAGTCGTATTGGTCTACCGTAGGTGGTGCCACGCCATCGGCAGGAAACAGCACGCGCCGCATCATGCCCTGCACAGTGGCAATGTGGACGGAGGTATCAGCGTCTGGCGCTTGGGCATCTAGCGTTTTGATGCCGAAGGCTTCGGCAAAGGTTTGCAGCCGCTCCATGCGGGTGTCTTTGAACGCGTTGGCCGCTTGCTCGCCCAATGCCGACCTGTCTACCAAAAACAGGATGCGCTTGAAGCGCTGCGCTTTGAGCAGGCGGTAGATGAGCGCAATGCAGGTTTTGGTTTTGCCAGTGCCGGTGGCCATGGCCAACAGGATGTCGCGCTGGCCCTGGCTGATGCGTTTCTCGGTCTCGCGGATGGCTTTTTGCTGATACAGGCGCAGCGGAAAGCCGAAGTTGAACTCGGCGTTGTCCAGCTGCTGGTGGGCTTTGACCTCATCTGCCGCGAGCAAGTGTTTGAGCCCATCGGGGCTGTACCAGCCATCCAGCGCTCGGCTGCGGTTTTCGGGGTGGCGCAAGTCGCAGAACCAGATGCCGCTTTTGGTAGACAACTGGCGCAAGTAGGGGCGCCCGTTGGCAGAGAAAACGAATGGAATGCGGTATTCAGACTGAGCACCCCAGTTGCGATCGTGAAGATATACCTCTGCGCCCGCCGTGAAGGTGCGGCTGTAGCGCTTGGCCTGTTGCAGGGCCCCTGACACGTCGATGTTCTTCCGCTTGGCCTCGACCACGGCCATGGGCGTGAGCCCCTGAAAAAGCACGTAGTCGGCGGCGTAGCCATCACACGGCCATTCGGCAATGGCCAGATTGCGGCCACGAACGGGCCGAGCCCCTTTGCTGTAACGCAGCGTGTCGCTGTCGGCCTCCCAACCTGCTTGGCACAGTTGGGCGTCGATGATGCGGCGGGTTTCGGCCTCGTCCAGCTGGACTTTGGTGGCAGCCGCGTTGGCGGACTGCAGCAAAGACGCGTATTGCGTTGCGGGCGCAGCCACAGCGGCGGCTTGCAGGGCAGAAAGTTGGTCTGCCAAGCGCGCTTTTGCCGCATCTGCCTCTGTGGCCAACTGCTCCCAAACGGCACGCTCTTCACTCAACGACGACAGCTGTGTTCGGGTCTGCGCAAGCTCTGCACCCGTTTGCTCGTTTTGGGCCTGGTAGCTAGCGACCGCCTGCTTCAGGCGCGCCAGTTCGGCTTGCAGTTCTGCGGCTTCGTTGACGGGGGGCTGGGGGGGAACAAAAGGACCTGAGCGGTGGTTGGCATCTTTGAACGTGCGGTGGAACCACAGCGCAAGCTGCCAGCACAGCTTGAGCGTGGACAGGGCTCCTGCATGGTTGCCTGCCAGTGCATGGTTTGCTGCGTTGCCGTTGATGCGGATTTGGTCGAAGACCTGCTTGACCTCTCTGGGCAACGCGCCTTCGTTGTTCAGGCGCCGGATCAGTTCGTACTGGGTTTCGGCGGGGTTCGTCAACAGACCCACTCGGGCGGCCAGAGATTGCGCCAAGATTTCTGAGAATTGCCTGAGCTTGAGCAAGCTGGTGTTGGGGTCTTCTGCAAAGTACCGCTCAGCCAAAGCACCTAAGCGCCACAACTGCTCCTCGTAGGGGTGCAGCATGTCGAAGTTGGATTGAATACTTTGAGGCATAGGTGCTGGGGTCAGTGGCAACTTCGCGCTACGCGCGCCAAGGCCGATTTTCACCAAAGAGGGTAATTGAGAAATCGTCTACTGCCCCGGTATTACGTTGCGCGCCAGAACCAACCTCTGTGTCGCTCTGGTAGCCGCCGCACACAACAGCACCACGCCGTAGCTCCAGGCAAACACCACTTCGCCCTCTCTGCCATACGTCGCTCGCCACCTGTCGTGCGCGACACGCATGTGCCCAGTGCTGGTATCAATGTCGCCATGCCGTCTGTTGCCTCCCGGATTTTTCGTCGGTTTCGCCCGCATGCTCAAGCATGTGTGCATTTGTTAATGCACTGTAGGTGGTGATCAGGCATGGAGCAACCTTTGAATACCAAAGCCGTTGGATTCAACCGGTGCGCTGGGCCACCGATGTGCTGCAAGTTCCGTAACAGAAATATCAAACTGAATTGGCCTCTAGCGCCTATAAAAAAAGCGCTATCAGCTATCAAAACCATATCGACCCGCGTCGTGCAGCGCTACAACCCACCGACTCGGGCGCTACCCCTGCCCGCTCTTGCAGCCCCATGGGGTAAATTGCCCCGCATGCCCCAACCCCCCGCTTCTTCCACCTCCACCGCCGCCCCGGCATCCCTCATCGACTCCCCTCAAGCCGCGTGGCGCCTGCTGACCACGCTGGGCCTGGTGGTGCTGGGCAACAGCAGCATGTATGTGGTGTCGGTGGTGCTGCCCGCCGTGCAGGCCGAGTTTGGCGTGGGCCGTGCCGATGCGTCGCTGCCCTACACGCTGATGATGGTGTGCCTGGGGCTGGGCGGAATCTGGACGGGCCGCATGGCCGACCGGCATGGGCTGATGCCGGTGCTGTGCGTGGGCGCGGTGGCCGTGTGTGGCGGGTTTGTGTGGGCGGGGCTGTCGGGCAGCATCTGGGGGTTTGGGCTGGCCCATGGGTTGATGGGGCTGATTGGTGCATCGGCCACGTTTGCGCCGCTGATGGCCGACACCGCGCTGTGGTGGAACAAACGGCGCGGCATTGCGGTGGCGATTTGTGCCAGCGGCAACTACATTGCGGGCGCGCTGTGGCCGCCCATCGTGCAGCACGGCATTGAGCTGATCGGCTGGCGCCACACCTATGTGCTGCTGGGCCTGGTGTGTGGGGTGGGCATGCTGCTGCTGGCACTGCGCATGCGCCAGCGCGCGCCCATGGTGCAGATGGATGCAGCACCGGCAGCGGTGGCACCGGCCGCGTCGGGTGCCGCGCCTTTGCCGTTGCCGCTCGACCGCAGCCGCCCGTTTGGCCTGTGTCCGCTGCATGGTCAGTTGCTGCTGTGTGTGGCGGGTGTGGCCTGCTGCGTGGCCATGGCGATGCCGCACGGCGTTATGGAATGTGTCAACGGTATTTTTGAAATTTTTCCCAAGAAGAATTGCTCAAATACTTCAACCATGGGGTACTCTGGTGTTCTCAACGTCGAATGGATCGCGTTGCTCTAAGGATGTCCTGAATAACTCGGATTCGTGAGTGCTACAAGTCCGATGTTTTCAGATGAGGCGATGGATGCCGTTTTGGCAGCACTTGAGCCTTGTTTTGCGGCCCCATTTCGGGGCGCTTGCACCGCTTTCGCGGCCCCTTGCCTGTTTTCAGGCGCACTCATCCCTGCGCCCCCAGCAATTGGTGGCGCACCATCCACAGATTGGACAGCGCAAACAGCGTCTTGAGCTGCAGCGTGTTCTTCTTCAGCCCCCGGTAGCGCACCTTGGTGTATCTGGTGCACAGCCGGTGTCGCAATCCTTCTGCGCCCCCCAAAAACAAAACCGCCAGCGGCAAGAGCCTGTGGCGGTTTGTTTTGGTAGCGACCGAGAACGCTGTACTTACTTCCCAGCCTTGTCCGCCTTGCGCTTGGCAGCCTTGGGGTCCACCACCGCCTTGAACTTCGCACCCGCCACAAACTTCGGCACCGTGCTCGCAGGGATCTTGAGCGCAGCACCAGTCGATGGGTTCTTGCCCGTGCGTGCTGCACGCTTGGCGGACTTGAAGGTGCCAAAGCCCACCAGCTGAACGGCGTCGCCCTTCTTGACGGCGGTCTGGATGGTGTCGATCAGCGTTTCCAGCACCGCATTGGCTGCGGCCTTGGACAGATCATTCTTGGAAGCCAGGATTTCAACGAGTTCTGCGCGGTTCATGGATGCTCGCGTGTAGAGGTTGGAAAGGACCGATTTATACCGCCGCCCCTGACACGGCTCTTGCTACCACTCAATGCTGCAGTGCACTTCTTGGCAAAAACTCCACTCCGGTTCTCTTCACCAGCTCCTGGTAGCTGATCGGCCGCCCCACCGTCTCGCCCTCGCGATTCTCCTGCCAATGCGCCCAGGCCTTGTTGGTCGTGGCGTCATAGACCAGCTTGTACAGATAGGTCGGCACCTTCACCCCATTGGCCCCAATACGTGGCCCCGCATCCGTGAACACCGGCCCCGTGATCACAAACACATCTCCCTTGGCCCGCTTCACATAGTGCCGCGTGTCCTGCTCGATCTTGTTCCAGGCGCCCCCGTTGTGCTGAGCGTTTTGGGGAACCATGTTCGCCAAGCTGAAGCTTTGCGCCATGGCCGTTGGCGTTGGCATATCTCCTGCAGGGGCCATGTGCCCACGGCTATAGCCTGAGTTTTTGTAATCCTCCAGCTCCGCCCGCTCGCCACTCGGGAGTCGCGCATCTGCAAAGAACCGCTTGGCCCGCTTCTCATCGGCATCCTCGATGAGCCTGCGGTTCAACCGCTGGGCCACAAACACCGGTGTCTTTGTGGCGCCAGAGTGCAGGACCGCAAAGGCTTCATAGCAAAGCTCGCGCAGCTGCGGCCGGGGCGTGATGGCGGGTGGCGCGCCGTTCGCAAAGAACTGCGGACACTGCGCAAAGGAGCTGGGCTCGGGTGTGAGCAGGGCTGTGCTGTCGAACTGCGGAGACCGCGCCCAGGAAAGATTCGGGAGAGCAACGCTGACGAGAGACAGGGCCAGCACAGCTGCCAGGCGCACACGGCCTGGCCAAGAGAGGAAGCGATTCACAGAAGAGGCATTCGAGTCGAATTTGACGGAGCCCGATTGGAGCACCGTTCACCTCTCGCTTCTGGCCCGAATGCTCGGATCCCGCAGGGTTTTACAGCTGCTTGCAGAGATGGAGTCCACTAACAGAGAGGGCCCCCAAAGGGAGCCCGATCTGCCTGCCCGCCCCTGCGATTCAATTAATACTTCCCATGGCAGCAGCACCCGCACCGCGCGAAGTGCCACCGCCATGGAAGTCCCGCAACTGCTTTAATCCAACTCAAACAGTTGGTCTGCCAGATACGCAGGCATTCACAAGCCGCCTTGCGGGAACGCCTGCAGGTTCGTCAGTTTTGCTGAAGTCACGCTTGCCCTTGGTTTTGAAGGCTCGCCCACTCCGTAGGCGTTGGCTCGGAAAGCGGCAGCTATCGCGCTAACTGGGTGCCAACGGCCCTTTTTCATCAAGCTTTGCACCCGTTGCCGATATTTCTGTGGATTTGGCGCATTCTCCTCACGCCCTTTGTGTCGCCGAGTGTTGCACCACCAACATGCAGCAACGATGTTTTGTGCGGAATCGCGCCCTTGATCCTGGCGAGCAGTTAGATGCTCAGCCGTGCAACGAAGGTACTTTTGGAATTTAGGCTTGAGTTCTTTGGGCGTGAACTCAGGCAACGCAGGTTCGATCATTGCCAAACCGCAGTAGAAACAACGGCATTGTTGGATGAGCGCGGACTGGATACGGAGTTTGGCTATCTTGTTCATCTGGCACCAGGGGTAGTGTTGAAGCTACTCCCGTTGCCGATAGCCGGACAGGTCGGGCGCCGGGGCATCGCACCACTCGGCTATGCGCCAGGTAACCCGGACGCGGCCGGGTTCGCGTTAGCCCGGACACCCAATAATTTATATTGCTGCGTCCAGTCGGCGCAAGTACCGGCTGTTGCACGCATGCGTCATGCTGACTCAACAGGTAACTCGACTTGCTGTGCCGGGTCCTTCGCCCGATGCACAAACAGCTCCAGCGGCGGCACTTTGATCAGCGCCTCTGCCTGCTCGATGGTGCCGTGCAGCCAGGTATCCCAATCCCCCTTTTCCAGCGGCACCACCGTGCGCTTGTCCTGCTTGTCGGGCGCGCGCTTGGGGTCAGGCCGGTGCATCAGGTTGAGAACCGGCACGTCGTCGCAGTTCTGCGTGATCATGGTGTAGCTGGGCAGCACCTCACCCGTGGCCGGGTCGGTCCACTCGCTCCACAGGCCCGCCAGGCCCCAGGGCTCGCCATCGGCCCGCTCGAACTGCCAGGGGATGTGCTTCTTGGTCCCCCAGTAGGGTTCGACATACAACTGGGCGGGGATGATGCAGCGCTGCCCCTTGCGCCAAGGACCGCCGTAGGTCCATGACTTGGCCATCCCTTCGCGCCGAGCGTTGACGGTGCTCAGGCGCTTGCCGTCCTTGCCGGTGGGGATGTGTGTTTTGGAGTGCGGCGGGATCATGCCCCACTGGCCCACCACCAGCTCGCGCCCTACCGCCCCCTTTGCCCGCAGGAACGGCCCTCGGTACAGCGGACTCATCTTGTCGCGCCATTCCTCTTCGGGTACGTCGCCAAAGTGCAGCACCAGCTGCTCGCGGCCCGGGACCTCGTAGTAGGTACACATGGCAACATTCTGGCAGCAGGGAGCTATACTGTAAATATGTACAGTCTTTGGAACTCCCCGCTACCCGTGCCGTACGACACGGCGGCGCAGTCGCTGGCCTTGCCCTTGTGCGGGGTGAGCGTGCGCGCGGGGTTTCCATCGCCAGCTGACGATTTCGTGGTGGAGCGGCTGGACATCATGCAGCTGCTGGTGAAGCATCCCCAGGCCACCTACTTCTGGCGCGTGCGTGGCGACTCGATGAGGGACGCGGGCATTGAGGACGGCAGCATCATCGCAGTGGACCGGGCGATCAAGCCCAAGCACAACAGCATCGTCGTGGCCATTGTGGACGGCGAATGCACCGTGAAGTATCTGCACCAGCGTGCCGGCCGGATCAAGCTGCGCGCGGCCAACCCAACCTATCCCGACATCATCCCCCGCGACAGCCAGACCATTGAGGTGTGGGGCGTGGTGAGTGGTTGCGTGAAGCTGTTTCTCACCTGATCTGATGGACGGAGGCCAGCATGTATGCGCTGGTGGATGGCAACAATTTTTACGTGAGCTGCGAGCGGGTGTTCCGCCCCAGCCTGAACGGCCGCCCGGTGGTGGTGCTGAGCAACAACGACGGCTGCGCCATCGCCCGCAGCAATGAGGCCAAAGCCCTGGGAATCAAGATGGGGGCGCCGTGGTTCCAGATACGGCATATGGAAGAGACCCACGGCCTGGTGGCCTTGAGTGCCAACTTCACGCTGTACGGCGACATGAGCAATCGGATGATGAGCCTCGCGGCGGGTCTGGGCCCCTCACAGGAGATCTACAGCATCGATGAGTCGTTCATCGGCCTGCAGGGCATGCGCGGCGACCTGACCACCCGCAGCCACGCCATCCGTGCGCGCATCCACCAATGGGCTGGCATACCTTGCGGGATCGGAATCGGTCACACCAAGACGCTGGCAAAGCTGGCCAACCACATCGCCAAGACGGCCGAGCGCAAACCGGGGAGCTATCCCGCAGAGCTGGCCCAGGTGTGCAACCTGACCGCCCTTCCCGCCCAGGACTTGGACGATGTGTTGGCCAGCACGCTGGTGGAAGAAGTCTGGGGCGTGGGCCGCAAGATCGGCGCGCAGCTGCATCAGTGCGGGGTGCAGACGGTGCTGGACCTGGCTCGGCTGGACCCGGCTATGGTGCGCAGGCGCTGGGGCGTGGTGCTGGAGCGCACCGTGCGGGAGTTGCAGGGCATGCAGTGCATAGAGCTGGATGATGCGCCCGAGCCCAAGAGGGAAATCGCCTGCACCCGGTCATTCGGCCAGGCGGTGACCGAGCTGCCGCCGCTGGTGGAGGCCGTGAGCGAGTTCGCCAGCCGCGCGGCGGAGAAGCTGCGCAAGCAGGGCAGCTTGGCCAGCCAGCTGCTGGTGTTCAGCCACACATCCCCCTTCCGCCCAGGCCCGCGCTTTAACAAGTCTGTGGTGGTGCCCCTGCGCCGGCCTACGGCGGACACCGGCAAGCTGGTGTGGGCGGCTGTTGCTGGCATGCGCCGCATGTACGAGCCTGGCTACAAGATGGCCAAGGCCGGGGTGATGCTGCTGGACCTGGTGCCGGGCAATGTGCTGCAGGGCGAGCTGGATCTGGAGGATGAAGACCACCGGGACCGAACCCAGCTGATGGCGGCGCTGGATGCGCTCAACCAGCGCTATGGCAAAGGCACCGTGCACTCAGGTGCCACGGGCGGCACCAACAAGGGCAAGGGCTGGGGGATGAAGCAGGAGAGGCGCACGCCGCAGTACACGACGCGGTGGGAGGATGTGCCTGTGGCACGGGCCTAAGCGTGAGGGAGCTCCCGCGCTCGAGTCGGCTCTGCAGCGGTTGCGGACGGTGGCAACCGGTGGCCGGACTCACGCTACTCGCCACGAAGCAGTCATTGAACGGACTCCAAACGAGTTCCTAAATCCCGGGGCGGTTCATAGCGGCCGTTTACGAGCAGCCTCCTGGCGACTGCGATGAACGCCGATGCATGCTAAGCATGATGTACGCCCAGTGAGCGTGAGATGAGCATACACAAGAAGCCTCAGCATTCATGCGGATTGCAGGGTGACTTCAGAGCAGACGCCATAGCTATCGCCCCATCGAGACGGGGTCAGTCAAAGTTGGCACGTGGAGAACGTTTGACCTCGGCGACAGCGCCTTCAAGCTTTTTTGAGTGCCACGCGACCCCGTTTTCGTCCATCATGAACTCTACGGTGCCCTGTGCAATGAGAAAGTTCATGCAAGCAACGGCCTCACCTGTTGCCAGGCTCAGTTGCTGCGGATCCTGCTCTCCGATGGCGCGCTTAAAGAGGGCAGCGAACGCATCGACGATCCGTTGAGGTCCGGTAGACAGTGACTGACGCAGCCGCTCCAGAGCACTATTTTGACCCAACCTGAGCGATTCAAGGCGTTCATGCAGTCCATAAAAGGGCTCGTTGTGAGAGGGGAGGACCAACACATCGTTGGGAACATCCCTCATCAGCTTGTCGAGCGCCCCATACCACTCCTTCAGCGGATTGGCCTGTGGCTCGCTGGCGAACACCGACACATTCGACGAAATCTTCGGCAGTACCTGATCGCCGGCGATCAGTAGCTTCAAATCGGGGCAGTACAGAGAAGCATGTTCTGGTGAGTGGCCGCCGGTGGTGATGATCCGCCAGTCATGCTTACCCAACTGGACGTGATCGCCGTCCTGCAAGCGTCGGTAGCTCTCGGGCAGAGCGTGGATATGTTTGCCAAAGCTGCCGAATCGGCTGCGGTAGCTTTCAATGGCTGCCTCCGACCAGCCGGCGCGCCTATTGAAGAGCACGCCGTCGGGCGGGGCCTCGCGGTTAGTGTCGGCATGCATCACGCGGCAGGTCAGGTATTCCAGGCGGCTCATGTGCAGCGGCACACCAACGCGACGCGTGAACCAACCAGCTAGGCCGATGTGGTCGGGGTGCATGTGTGTGGCGTACACGCCTTGGAGCGGCCGTGCCAGCGGCCCCTGCGCCATGAGGGCCAGCCAGTCGGCAACGGTGTCGGGGGTGTTCAGGCCGGTATCTACCAGTACCCAGCCATCATGGGTGTCTATGGCCCATACATTGATGTGGTCGAGCCGGAATGGCATGGACAGCCGGATCCAGCGCACACCAGGGGCGACCTCGACCCAGTGGCGTGGTGTTGGTGGCTCGAATGGGTAGGTCAGTGCATTGGCTGCGGGATCAATCATTACTATCGTTTCATGGGGTGAGCGACGGTGTAGCCACCTGGTGCATCAGACCAAACGCTTTTTAGGATTTCAATGCTTGTTGTCAACCAACAAGGGGGCGTCAGTGGGCATATCTTCCTGGACTAGCCACTCGACTGAGTCGAGCTTCAGGCGGGTCAGTTGCCTGAATACTTCCATCAAGTCACTTTGTGTGGCGTCCTGAGAGGCCCCTGGCGTCAGTACTGCGCGCAAGGTCGCGGTTTCCCGATGCTGTTGTTTTCCAACGATGACCTGGGCACGTTCGATAGCAGGGAGCCGGATGAGCAGTTCTTCCACGTTGCGTGGATAGATGAAAATTTCGCGCACTTTGACACCTTGGCCCACTCGGCCTTGCAACATGCTGATGCGTTCGACGAGACCATCCGGTGAATGGGTCAGCGCTTGCGCCACATCGCCTGTGCCAAAGCGGACCAGGGGCCAGCCGCTGTCCAGCGTGGTGACCACTATTTGACCTGGTTCGCCCAGGGGAAGGGGAGCGCCGGTGCGGGGGTCGCAGATCTGGACAAGCCGGTCAGGCTGAACCGTGTAGCCCACTTGTCCTGGTTCCTCGTAGGCAATCAGCCCGAAGTCGCCGGTGGCGTAGGCTGAGAACGTGCGGATGGCGTACTTCTCCTCCAGCCTGCGGCGCTTGCCCATCCAGTCACCCAGTTCGCCCCCCAGCATTGCGGAGCGGACCTTCCATTGAGAAGGCAGGTCGTAGCCCATGCGCTCAAGCGTTTCGACCAAGGTCACGAAGAAGGATGTGGAGGCGCAAATGCAGGTGATGCCCAGTTCCATGATGAGCTGCGCCTGTTGTTCGGCGCCGCCGGGTCCGCAGGGGATGAGCGTTGCTCCGGTAGCGGCAATGCCCGCATCCAGCAAAAGGCCGGCTGGCACAAGATGGTAGGACCATGTGTTGAGAACGCGGTCACCCGGGCCGATGCCTGCCTGACGGAATGCATGCGAAAAACCGTGGCCAGTGTCGTCGTCGAACAACTGGGGTTCGTAGACGGGGCCCGGTGAGACAAAGACCCGACGGATGGATGCGTCGTCGGCCGCCAGAAACCCACCGAATGGCGGTGACTGGCGCTGCTTCTCAAGCAGTGCATCCTTGCTTGTGACGGCGAGTCGCGCGAGGTCGGCCGGGCCTTGGAGATCTTGCGGTGTCATTGTCGCAAGCTCATAGACCGCGCGGATGGAGGGGGCGCGGTCGTAGGCGAATTGCTGCGAAGCGCGCAGCGCTTCGAATCGGTTGGTGGTCGGGGACGTACGCATGGCGTTGCCGGCTCAGTGGCCCGTGAAGCGCGGGGCGCGCTTCTCGTTGAAGGCGGCCAGGCCTTCGTGGAGATCGGCGCTATGTGCATGCACTTCGGATGCCAGCAACTCCAGCCGTAAGGCAGTGTCCAGGGGCTGTTGCAAGCCATCGTCGATCAGCGCTTTCATGCGGCGCAGGCCCAGAGGGCTCTTGCTGGCGATCTTGTCAGCCACAGCCTGCGTCGCGCTTTCGAGTTGGTCGTCGTCCACCACCTGGTTGACGAGGCCCGCCTCCACCAGTTCTGCTGCGTCCACGAAGTCACCCGTGAATAGAAGGTACTTGGCGCGCGTGGGGCCAATAACTCGTGGCAGGCGCACCGAGCCTCCACCGCCTGGGAGTAGACCGTAGTTGGCGTGCGCGTCGCCAATCTTGGCACTGCGTGCCGCCAGCACGAGGTCACAGCAGAGCACCAGTTCTAGTCCGCCCGCCAGGGTGATGCCGTTCAGGGCTGCGATCACGGGTTTTGGAAAGCGATCGATGCGGTTCATGGTGACCAGAACGCTGTCCAGAAAGCCGATGGTGCCAGTTTCGCCCGTTTGTGTCTTGACGTACTTTAGGTCGGCGCCTGCGCAGAAGGCCCGGCCAGTGCCCGTCAAGACGACGGACCTCACGTCCGCCCGGTTCTGTGCTTCGTTGAGTGCCTGGTCTATCCCTCGAAGTACCTCTGGGGTCAGTGAGTTCATTGCCTCAGGCCGGTTCAGGCGGATCCACATGCTGCCTTTTCGGACCTCTGAAATAACAACCGGCGTCGACATCTGTCTTTCATTGGTGACTTGTGTGTTCATGGGTCGATTCTGCTTTTGCCTCGGTTTTCGTGGGTATGGGGTTTTCCATTACTATCAAGTCAATTATTTTAATTTAGAGTAAAAAATTAAATTTGTGGAATTTTTTGATGAAAACTCAGACGCGATCGCCAATGCCTCCGCTTCTTGGAATCAAGATCGTTGAGTTCGAGGGAATTGGCCCAGGGCCCTTGGCGGGGTTCATGCTGATGCAAATGGGTGCGGACGTGACCGTGGTTGGGCGGCCCGGTGCGGGCTCACTGCCTGACGAGCTAACGCCGAAAGACGGGGCGCTCTTGTCTCGTGGTAAACGGCGCGTCACGTTAAATCTCAAGCGGGCGGAGGACAAGGCGCAGGCGCTGGAGTTGGTCGCGCAAAGCGACGGAGTGATTGAAGGCAACCGCCCGGGTGTGATGGAGCGCTTGGGTCTGGGCCCCGATGTATGCGGTGAACGCAACCCGCGGCTTGTGTATGGACGCATGACAGGCTGGGGGCAGGATGGGCCGCTGGCCCAGGCAGCCGGGCACGACATGAACTATGTCGCTCTTACGGGGCTGATGTCGCTCACCGAGCAGCCGGGACACCCCCCCATGCTTCCGCCTACGGTGGTCGGGGATGCTGCCGGTGCGCTTGGGCTCGGGTTTGGAATGGTGTCGGCGTTGCTTGGCGCCCGGAATACTGGGCAGGGTTGCGTAGTCGACGGCGCCATCGTGGATGTGTTGGCCATGCTGTCGCCGCTTGTGCAGCTGATTCGCCAAGGCGGTGGCGTGGACGGCAGTGAACCCAGTGTCTTCCATGACTCGCCCTTCTACGACCGTTACTTGTGCAGCGACGGCCGATACATCACGGTCGGTGCGATCGAGCCCCCGTTCTATGCCTTGCTGTTGAAGCAGTTGGAGCTGACGGATGTGGATCCCGCGCAGCAGATGGACAAGTCTTCGTGGCCGTCTCTCAAGGCGCGGATCGCGCAGCGCTTTGCTTCGCAACCCAGTGTGCACTGGAATGCACTGATGGAGGGCACTGACAGTTGCTTCGCGCCGGTGCTCAACATGGCCGAAGCCGCCTCTCATCCCCACAACGTGGCCCGTGGCCTGTACGGCGTGACTGCGCAGGGCGATATTGAGACCATGCGGGGCATGCGATTCCTGCCGCTGCGCTGAGCAGCGAATGTGATTGCCAAGGGATTTCCCTAGCAAATTTTTTTTAATTTTACTTTAAAGTAAAACAACTTTATATAGAGTAATTTTTTGGTTGCATGGATTGCATGAAACCTGCCAAGGAGAAGAAAGATGGAAGATATCTATGTGGTCGGTGTCGGTATGACGCCCTTTGGTCGGCATCTGGACAAGGACATTAAGGCGCTCACGCGTGAGGCCACTGCAGCTGCTTTGGCGGATGCGGGTTTGCAAGAGGAAGACCTGGAAGCCGCCTTTTTTGGCAACACTTCCCAAGGGCATATGGATGGCCAGCACATGATTCGTGGGCAAATTGCGCTACGGGCAATGGGCATCGGGCGCATTCCGGTGGTGAACGTCGAAAACGCTTGTGCAAGCGGCTCGTCGGCGTTCGTTCTAGCCTGCAATCACCTCAAGTCGGGTGCTGGCGATGTCGCTTTGGCCGTTGGTGCAGAGAAGATGTTCTCAACCGACAAGCTCAAGATGTTCTCGGTGTTTGACAGTGCCTGGGATCTCTCGCGTGCAGAAGAGATCCGTGCGGAGCTGATGAAGATGGGACGCGACGTGGCTGTGCCTGAGGGGAGTACCTCACCCAGGCCGTACAGCGTTTTCATGGACGTGTATGCCGCGTTTGCACGATCGCACATGCGCACCTTCGGGACGACGCAGCGCCAGTTGGCTGCCGTGTCGTCCAAGAACCATGCGCATTCCATGCACAACCCGCTGTCGCAGTACCAGATGGCCTACAGCATCGAGGAAGTGCTTGCTGCGCCGCCGATCACCTATCCCTTGACCCTGCCCATGTGCTCTCCTGTGTCTGACGGCGCAGCAGCGGCCGTCCTGTGCACACGCTCGGCGCTCAAACGCCTCAACATCGATGAAAAACGTGCCATCAAGGTGTTGGCGGCCGTGGTGCAAAGCGGTTCTGACCGGAGCGAGGACGACTACACCAACCACTGCACGGCTTTGGCTTCGCGCAAGGCGTATGAGCTGGCGGGTGTTGGCCCAGCAGATATCTCGGTGGCCGAGGTGCACGATGCCACGGCCATGGGTGAAATCATTCAGACAGAAAACCTCGGTTTCTGTGAGTTCGGCATGGGCGGTGTGATTGCCGAGCGGGGTGATACCCGGATTGGTGGCCGCATTCCCGTTAATCCGTCCGGCGGCCTGGAGTCTAAGGGGCACCCTGTTGGGGCCACCGGTATTGCCCAAGTCCATGAGTTGGTAACTCAGCTTCGCGGGGAAGCCGGACTGCGGCAGGTGACTGACGCAAGGATTGCGCTGGCAGAAAACGGTGGCGGTCTTGAGGGCATTGAAGAAGCTGTTGCCTGTATCACCATCTTGGCGCGCTGAGCGCTGCACTCAATAAGAGACAAGAGAAATAGTATGGATGTCAAAAATACCATTGCCTTCGTCACAGGAGCTGCTTCAGGCCTGGGGCTCGCCACTTGCAAGGCATTGCTTGCGGCCGGAGCGAGCGTCATGGCGGTTGATCTGGACGAAGAGCGCCTTGCGAGCGAGGTGCTGCCGATGGGCGAGCGCGTGCGAATCCAGAAGGTTGATGTTTCGGACGAGGCCAGTGTGAAGGCTGGCGTAGACGCGGCAGTGGCGGAATTTGGTGCGCTGCATGTGGCGGTAAATTGCGCGGGAATTCTGGGTCCCTGCAAGACGCTTTCAAAGGGCGAGTTATTCCCGATGGATCTTTGGAACCGGGTGATCGCCATCAACCTGACCGGGACCTTCAACGTGGTGCGCTATGCGTCGTTGGCCATGTCGCAGAACGAGCCCAATGTCGACGGTGAACGGGGGGTCATCGTGAACACGTCATCTGGTGCTGCGTGGCAGGGTCAAGTGGGCCAGGCCGCATATAGCGCCAGCAAAGCGGCGGTCATTGGAATGACGCTTCCGGTGGCGCGGGATCTTGCGCAACACGGAATCCGAGTGGTGGCCGTGGCGCCTGGTCTGTTTGAGACCGCCATGTCTGCAGGCATGCCAACGAAGGTGTCGCAAAACATTATTGACAACGTCATCCTCTTTCCTCATCGCATGGGGCAGGCACAAGAGTTCGGTGGACTGGTTCGGCACGTTGTGGAAAACGCCTATTTGAATGCCACCACGATCAGCCTGGATGCGGGTGTCCGTTGTTAGTCGTGGTCCATTGATCGCTGCGAGCATTCCCGCAAATGGATGCGTAGACCCTGCAAAGGTCTTATGAAGGAAATTCGATGGACAAAGCCAAGAATTCAGAGTGGAGGTGCCAATGAATGCAGCCATTCAAAGCCAGCGGGAAGGCGTGGTGCTGACAGCCCAGAATCTGCTGCTGCAGTTCGGTGGAGTTGTGGCGCTGAATGATGTTTCGATTGATGTGCGCAAGGACGAGCTGCTGGCAATCATCGGGCCGAACGGAGCGGGAAAGTCTTCTCTGATGAACTGCCTGAGCGGGTTCTACCGCCCCAAGAAAGGCGAGATATCCCTGGCCGGGCGCAACGTGCGCGACATGGCGGTTCACGACGTGGCGGCACAGGGCCTGGCGCGCACTTTTCAAGGTACGCACATTTTTTCGGGCATGACCGTTATCGAGAACCTGATGGTGGGGCGCCACATGCACATGCGGGCCAATCTCGTGCAGTCGTTTTTCCATTTCGGCCCGGCAAAGCGCGAAGAAGTTTTGCATCGGGAGGTAGTGGAAGAAATCATTGAGTTTCTTGAAATTGAATCCATCCGGCATGTGCCGGTGGGCAGCCTCGGTTATGGGCTTCGCAAGCGCGTGGACTTGGGGCGCGCACTGGCCCAAGACCCGAAGATTCTGCTGATGGATGAGCCTATGGCCGGTATGAATACGGAAGAGAAGGAAGACCTGGCACGTTTCATTCTGGATGTGCGCGAGGCAAAGCGCATTCCTATTGTTTTGGTGGAGCACGACATGGGTGTGGTGATGGACCTAGCTGACCGCATCGCTGTGCTGGACTTTGGACGCAAGATCGCCGATGGAACGCCCAAGGAAATCCAGGCTAATCCCGCTGTGCTTAAAGCCTACCTTGGAGAGGGCGTCCAATGAAACTCGAAATCGCGACTCTTCCCCAGTTGCTGCGCAAGCATGCGCATGCCAATCCCAGCCGTCTTTCCCAGCGCCATAAGCAGCGCGGAATTTGGCGGGAGTACAGCTTTGCGGATGTGCAGCGCAACGTTCGAGAGATTGCGCTGGGCATGCACCAAGCGGGCGTCAAAGCGGGCGAGACCATTGCCATCATTGGTGAGAATGAGCCACAGCATTACTGGGCCGAGTATGCCGCGCATGCACTGGGATGCAAAGTTGTATCCATGTACCCGGACCTCACTTCGGAGGAGGTGGCTTATCTTCTGGACGACAGCGAAGCAGTCATCTTGTTCGCGCAGGACCAAGAACAGGTTGACAAGGGCCTGGATGTCCGGAACAAGACTTTGAAGATGCGCCACATTGTGTATTGGGACGAAACGGGGATGTGGTCGTATAACGACCCCATCCTGCATACCTTCGATGGCATGCAGCGGCAAGGGCGTGAAATCCATCAACGTAACGGAAAGATGTACGACGCGCTAGTGGATGCGGGAGCCCCCGATGACATAGCGGTTCTTTCTTACACTTCCGGCACGACGGGGCAGCCTAAGGGCGTCATCCTCACGCATCGCTTCTTAATCGACAACGCGCAGCGCTTGATCGATTCCATGGATGTGAGGCCGGGTATGGAATACCTGAGTTACATCGCGCCATCCTGGGCCACTGAACAAATATATGGCATCACCATGGGATTGGGATTGCCCATGGTAGTGAACTTCCCTGAGGGCCCGGAGCAGGTGTTGTCCAACATTCGGGAATTGGCAGTGGAAGGTATGACATTTGCTCCGCGCCAGTGGGAAAGCATGGCGTCCTCTGTGCAGGCGCACATGCTCGACGCAGGACCCATTCGACGAGGTGTCTACGAGTGGGGCATGAAGATCGGTCACACCGTCAATGTGGGGCGCTTGGATGGAAAACCCGTTGGCCTGCTGGACCGGTTGCTGTTTCCTATCGCCAATGCACTGGTTCTGCGCCCGTTGCGAGATCTGCTCGGCCTGACCCGGCTGCGCTGTGCCAGCTGCGGTGGTGCCACCATGGCACCAGATGTGTTTCGCATGTTCCATGCCATGGGTATACCGCTGCGCAACATCTATGGCTCCACCGAAACCGGGTTGCTGACATGCCACCAGGGTGACCGATTTGATCTGGAGACCGTAGGACACTGGATGAAGGCGCATCCAGAGGCGGGCCCACCATTGGAATGGCGCTTGAGTGCGGACGGCGAACTGCAGATCCGTGGCGGAAGCCCGTTTCTGGGCTACTACCGCAGAGAGAGCTCCGTAGAGTCTAAGGTGAAAGATGGCTGGTTCTACACGGGCGATGCCGTAACGAAAACGGAGCTAGGCGAGCTCGTGTTCCTGGAGCGGTTGTCGGACTTGAAGCGCTTGCGCAGCGGCGAAACCTTCCCGCCGCAGTTCGTCGAGACACGCCTTCGGTTCAGTCCCTTCATCAAGGACATCATGACGGTGGGAGACGAGACAAGGGACTTCGTGGCCGCTCTCATCAATATCGACATGTCTGTTCTGTCGCGGTGGGCAGAAGACAAGCGGATCGGATTCTCAACCTTCACCGATCTGTCACAGCGGCCAGAGATCGCCGAGTTGATCGGCCAGGAAATTGCCCGCGTGAACCAGTTTTTGCCGGCGCATGCGCGAGTCAAGCGATTCGCCAATTTTCCGAAAGAGCTTGATCCGGACGAGGGCGAGCTAACACGTTCGAGAAAGCTGCGGCGCGAATTCCTGGAGGTGCGATACGCCACGCTGATCAACGGTTTATATGACGGCTCGCACGCCGTGCGTATCGATATTCCTGTGACCTACCAGGACGGTCGGCGCGGCAATTTCGAGGCTCTGGTGTCCATCCATGACACGGACGCCGCAGGGTCAGACCACCTGGGCGCAGCCCGAAGCAGAGGACGGAAATGATCGATTTTATTAATTACCTGATAAACGGTGCGCTGTCAGGGCTTCTGTATGCGTTGATCGCCATGGGGTTCGTCGTGATCTATCGCGCGTCAAAGGTGTTCAACTTTGCACAAGGTGAGTTGGTGGTCTTTGGCGGCTACATGGTGTGGTGGACGATTATTCAGATGGGTCTACCGCTGTGGGTCGGATTGCCCGTGGCATTCGTTAGTGCTGCAATTTTTGGTTTCATGATTGAGCGGATATTTTTTGCCCGTCTGGTTGGAGAGTCTGTCTTCTCGATGGTCATGGTGACGATCGGTCTCTTGATTCTGATCCGAGGCGTTGTGTTGGTGCTTTTTGGCCCACAGGTGCGTGCTTTTCCGATCATCTTTCCTCTGGATCCGATCATCGTTGGCGATCTCATCGTCTCCCGTTCGATGCTCTACGGTGGAATTATGACCATCTTCATCGGCGTTGGTCTCTCCTGGTTTTTCAACCGGACAAGGGCTGGTTTGACCATGACGGCCGTGGCGGAAGACCACCAGGTGGCCATGTCCATGGGCATCTCGGTGCAGCGTTCCATTGCCTTTGCGTGGGTGCTGGGATCCGTGCTTTCCACACTGGGGGCGATAGTGCATTTGAGTGGCCGCTCCATCAACATGATGAGCTCCGACATCGGCCTGGCTGCTTTGCCGGTGGCCTTGCTGGCTGGGTTGGAGTCCCTCGCAGGGTTGCTGATCGCCGGTGTTTTGGTGGGTGTGATTCAGGGTTTGGCTTCGGCCTATCTCGATCCCCTGGTGGGGGGAGCGCTGGGCTCCGTCTTTCCTTTCATCATCATGCTGGTGGTGTTGTTAATTCGTCCCACCGGCATGTTCGGGTGGAAAACCATTGAGAGGGTATGAGCATGGATCCCGCAGGTGTATTCGCGACTTCTTTCGCCAAAGACCAAGCACTAATTCGCACGCGCAGCCAGGCGGTGGCATTGGGCCTGTTTGTTATCGCGCTGTTTGCGCTGCCCCTGATCAGCGAGGTCCGCTGGGTGGCGATCATGACCTCTATGCTGATTACTGCAGTGGTGGTCATGGGGCTGCAGATCAATACTGGTCTAGCGGGTCAGATCAATTTGGGCCAAGCTGCGTTCATGGGGGTTGGTGCGTATGCAACAGCGCTCCTAGCGACGAAAGGCCACCTGCCTTTCTGGCTGGCTTTGCCCATCGGCGGGCTGTGCGCGGCGCTTTTTGGGCTGGTGTTTGGATTAACCGCAATGCGCATAAAGGGTTTTTACCTTGCCTTGACCACGATTGCTGCGCAGATCTTGTTCCACTTTTTTGTGCTCAACCTGCCTGCCAAATGGCTGGGGGGATCTAACGGCATCACTCTGGAACCAGCACAGTTCCTTGGGTTCGTTTTCAACACCGATACCCGCATTTACTACCTGTGTCTGGTAGTGGCCTTCATCATGATTGCGGGCGCCTACGGCGTCGCACGCAGCCGCCATGGTCGAATTTTTGCGGCAGTGCGTGATGACGACGTGGCCTCAGGAATGATGGGCATCAATGTCGTGCGCACCAAGGTACTTGCCTTCTTGCTGGGTGCGTTTTACGCGGGCATCGGTGGAGGGCTCTGGGCTTACTACGTCAGGTTCGTGGCGATTGACCAGTTCACCCTGATCCACTCGATATGGTTCATCGCGATGATCATTGTGGGTGGCATGGGGTCGGTGACGGGCGCGCTGATCGGCGTTTTTGTTATCCGTACTGCCCAGGAGACGATCACCATCGTGGGCCCTTCACTGGTCGAGAACTTTTCCTTCCTGAGCGGAGACGTTGTTTTCGCAGTGATGAATATTTTCCTGGGTGGAGTCATCGCGGCCTTTCTGATCTTTGAGCCACGCGGTCTGATGCACCGGTGGAACATCGTCAAGCGGTCTTATCGCATGTGGCCCTACCCATATTGACCGCAATCCTGTTTTCTGCAGCCACCTTAGGCGCTGGGAAGGGCTGATCCAATGCAAAGCGCTACTACAAAAGGAGACATTTTTATGAAAACGAATCGAGCAAAGTTGTCGGCAATGGTCAAGCTGGGGCAACGCGGCGCTTTGCTGGCGTCAACCTTGTGCCTTGGCGGCATGGCACAAGCTCAGACTACTTACAACGTGGCTGGCCTGGCTGACTTCACCGGACCTTTCGCAGACATCATGAAAGATATGACGGGATGCCGCCGTGCGGTACTCGACTGGTGGAGCGAAGAGGTCGGTAAGGCGCAGGGCGTGGCATTGCGAATCAAGGATTTCGACACCCGCTATGACGTCGCCCAAGTGGCCAGCCTCTGGCCAGGCATCAAGTCCGAGCTCAACCCGGTGGCTGTTCTGGGTGTGGGCGGTGCAGATACCAATGCACTGCAGCAGCGCTTGCCTAGTGACAAGGTGCCTCTTGTCCAGTCGACAGCAGGATATGGATTCGCTTGGAAGGGTGATAACTGGGTGTTCAATGCCCGTGCCACTTACCCGCACGAAGCGGCTGCGTTTTATGTGTGGATGCAGAAGAAGTCGGGTTCGCCTGTTCCTCTCAAGGTGGGGGTGATTTCATCGGAAGTATCGCCGGCCTACGTGGACATCCACAAAGGTGTCGAGAAGTTCGCTAAGGACAATCCGAAGATCATTGAAGTCGTTGAAACGATTTATACCGAAGCACAGCCGACCGACCTTACCCAGCAGGTCAGCCGCCTGGTCCGCAAGGGGGCCACGGTACTGCAGGTGTTCAACAATACAGCATCGGTAGTGGCGACACGGCGCGCCCTGCAAAGCCTTGGAAAAACCAATATTCCGATAGTGGTTAGCGCTCATAACGGGTTGCTTTCGTCGGGGAAAGCGCTGGGTGACCTGAGCCAAATGGATGGAAACTTTGAGGTCTATGGCATGGCCATGGCCGCCGAAGGCGCAACACCGGCACGGGACTTCTTCGAGAAACTGCGCAGCCAATACAAGTTGCAAGCCGCCTACAACTCCGCCTGCATTATGGGCATGAGCCAAGCGATGTTGACGGTTCGTGCCGTTGAAAATGTTGTCAAGGTCAAAGGTGCTGGCGGTGTGACGGGCGAAGAGGTTCGCGCTGCACTGCTGTCCACCCCCATGCCTACCGAGCGCAGCTTTGGCTTGTTGCCCAATATCAAGTTCAACAATGATGCGCCGTTCCCGACCTCGGGCACAGCCGTCAACATCGGCACCGTCGAAAAGGGAAAGTACAAACTTCTCGAGCAGAACGTTCCGGTTCCTGTGTTGAACAAGTGGTAATTGCAAATCGGCCTGGGTCTCGGGCCACCGAGACCCAGGCCACATCATCTGGAGCTACCCGTGCTTGAACTGAACAACGTTGAAGTCCTCTACAGCGACGTCATTCTTGCTGTCAAAGGCATTACCGCCAAAGTCCCCGCTGGACAGTGCGTGACCTTGCTGGGCGCCAATGGCGCTGGCAAGAGCACCACGCTCAAGGCCATCTCCAACCTGGTTAGGACAGAGGATGGTCGTGTGACGGCGGGGAGTATCAAATTTGATGATGCGGACATCACAGGTGCGAACCCAGTCGATGTCGTTCGCACAGGGTTGGTGCACGTCATGGAAGGGCGCAAGGTTTTGCGTCACATGACGGTGGAGCAGAACCTGGTAGTGGGCGGCCACATGGGCAGCGCCAGCGAGGCCAAGGAAATGCTGGACGAGGTGTACGACCGCATCAAGCGCCTGGCAGCCTTGCGCAGTCGCACGGCGGGTTATTTGTCCGGCGGGGAGCAGCAATTGCTAGTGATTGGCCGAGCCCTGATGGCCAGGCCCAAACTGGTAATGATTGACGAGCCCTCACTCGGCCTGGCCCCGTTGATGGTCGATGAGGTCTATGGTTTGTTAAATGACCTCAAAACGAGCGGCCTGACGCTGCTAATCGTTGAGCAAAACACGCGCGTTGCCCTCGACTTGGCCGACTATGGCTATGTGATGGAGAGTGGGCGGATCGTTCTGGAAGGACCATCCAGCAGCCTAAAGACCAACGAGGACGTACGGGAGTTTTACCTCGGCCTGACGGTCGATGGGGAGCGCAAGAGTTTCCGCGACATGAAACATTACCGCCGCCGCAAGCGCTGGCTGGGTTGACCGCATTGGGTCAGCCGTTTTCCAAGTTTTCAAGGATGGGTTTATGAGCATCGTTTCCAATGCATTGCTGAGCGAACAAGAAGTCATTATTCGGGAGTCTGCCCGGCGTGTCGCGACTGAAGTGGTGGGTAGCACGGCCGCCGAACGTGATCGCACGGGGGCTTGGCCACACGACGAAATCAAGGCAGTTGCCGACGTAGGCTTCATGGGCATGCTCGCCCCGCCAGCACACGGCGGTTCCGGGCTTTCATTTGTGGAGTATTGCCTGGCTATTGAAGAATTCGCAGCGGCCGATGGTGGCTTCGCCACCATGATGCACGTCCACAACTCAGCTGCGCACGTGTTACGTAGTTTTGGAACCGAACAACAGATGGCCCGCCATCTGCCGGATCTGGCCAGTGGCAAGCGCATTGGTGCCTTTTTATTGTCAGAGCCCCATGCAGGCTCGGATACCGCAGCCATCCGGACCACGGCTAAGCGGGACGGCGACGTTTATGTGATCAATGGCAGCAAACAATGGATTTCCAACGGCAGTGAAGCGGGCTTTGCGCTCGTCGTGGCAGCAACTGCGGAACCAGGTGCCCGTCACCGCTTCAGCCTGTTCATCGCGGACCCTGAAGATCCAGGCTACCAATGCTTGCGTATCGAAAGGAAGCTGGGCCAGCACACGGCCCACACGGCTCAGATTCAGCTGGACAACATGCGTGTTCCAGTTCAGAACATGATCGGCGAGGAAGGGCGCGGGTATGGCAAAGCACTATCGCTGTTGTCCGATGGGCGCATCGCAATCGCCGCCCTGGCCATCGGCATTGCCCGTGCAGCGTTGGAGGCGGCCATCCGCTACGCCAAAGAGCGCGAGGCCTATGGCAAGCCACTCACCGAACTGCAGGCCATTAGCTTTGATTTGGCGGAAATGGCCATGCAGGTTGAGGTGGCGCATCAGTACATGCTGTATGCAGCTCGTCTTACGGATGCGGGCCTGCCAACCAGTAAGGAGGCCTCCGTTGCTAAACTCTATGCCAGTGAAATGGCTGAAAAGGTTTGCTCTGCGGCGCTGCAAGTGCATGGTGGCTACGGGTATGTCAACGACTTCCCGGTCGAGCGCTATTATCGCGATGTGCGCGTTACAAAGATCTACGAAGGCACTAGTCACATTCAAAAGTTGATCATTGCGCGCAGCATCCTGGCTGGCTGATGAGCACGGCCTTTCTCCGCAGCCCTACCGGCGAAAGCAGTTCGAAACCATTTGCCTCAGTTAGCGATACGAATGCCCGCAAGGAATACAACATCAATGAGTACGCAAATTGAGGCAAAACCCAAGTCACGCCCACGCGATCCTGCAAAGAGATCGGGCAAGGGCGCGAAATGGAACAATGCGGTCAGCGGCGCGGATGAGCAGTACCAGCTCAAAAAGCAAGCTGTCATTGCGGAAGCTTCGCGCGCATTTGGCCGCCATGGGTACAAGAATGTCTCCTTGGACGAGATTGCAAAAACGCTCAACGTCACCAAGCCTGCCCTTTACTACTACTTCAAGAACAAGCAGGAACTTGTCTACGAATGCCACGAGCTTGCCATGCATTTGGGAGATCGCGTCTTGCAAGACGCGATCGCTTCGGAAAATACTGGTTTCGGTCGGATCTCGGTCTTCATTAAGAACTACATCTCGTTGCTAACGGATGAAATGGGCGCACCGGCGATCCTCCAGGATTTCTCCGGTATGACTGTGGCGGATCAGAAAAAAATCACTTTGCGTCGGCGAAAGTTTGATCAAGAGCTGCGCAAAGTGCTCGAGGGGGGTGTTCAGGATGGTTCCATTGCCCCGTGCAACGTGAAATTGGCGGTGTTCTGGTTCATGGGCGCTGTTAGCTCGATTACCCAATGGATGCATATCGATGGCAGCCTTGGAAGCGACGAAGTGGCCGATATTTTTATCGGTTTTCTTGCGCATGGTATTCGTCCCAATCAAGGGTGAATCTGCTTACTTGTCGCATTCCGGGCGACTATATGGTCGCGTCTGGACCAGGTGCGTATAAGACCCCCGAGCCACTCTTTTATTGTCGGCATAGGCATCTTGCTGCCCAGCGCTAGCTGGGGTCTCAGCGGTTGATCCCTGATGATTGCGATAAAGGTCAGGTTGCGGCGGAAGTCGACATTGACCAAGAAAACTTGGACGACCGCACGCAGCCTTTTGCTGTCGTTCAGCCGTCAAGTACGAACGGCAGCACCCAGCCTAAAGCCGCCACGCCTGAAGGTTCAGGGTTGGATGTCGTCAACTTCTGTTTGCATTCGAACGAAACTTTCTAGCTGACTAAGACGAGCCAATCCGGCCTGAGCAACATCGAAGCTTGGGCAATGTTCGATGCCGTACAGCAACTTGACATGGCACTTCCTAGGATCGTTGGTCTCGGACTGCCTAAGCTGCCTACTGCTGTTCCAGAATCTCCAGAGCCTCTTTCGCAATCGCCAGCGAGAGTTCCTCATGAAGAATCCCAGCCTTTAGCACCAAGTGTTGCAAACGACGTTCGCGACTAGGCTCCTTGCCGATGAAGTCGCGCCGTTCAATGCGCTGGTAGATGTCAAGCTTGGCCTGGTGCATCGCCTGCAGTCGGGCGATTTCCTTCTCAAGCCCCGTGGGGCCAACCGCAGCCTCGGCGCGCAGGCGCACCATGAGCTCGTCGCGCAGGGGCGTGGGGTCCTGCTGCTCGGCGATCCAGCGCCGGAGTTCCTTGCGACCTGAAGGCAGCAGGCGGAACTGGCGCTTTCGGCCGCGGCCCGTCTCCGCGGGCAAAGCCTCGATCCATCCTGCTTCCTCCAGCCGTGCCAACTCGCGGTAGATCTGCTGGTGCGTGGCGTGCCAGAAGTAGCCGATGGACTTGTCAAAGCGCTCGGCGAGCTCCGAGCCCGAGCAGGGGTGCTCGACAAGGGCAGTGAGAAGGGCGTGGGGCAGGGACATCGAAAGGGTGCGCCGGGAGGAAACTGCAAAGGCCGCCATCTTGCCTGAATCGGGAGGGTTCTTCATTGTTTATGCAACCAGTTGCATAAATGCGGGATACTGGCTATATTTGTGCAACTGGTTGCATAAAAAAGAAAGAGACCTGCGATGAACGCCATCCTGAAACCCGCCCCGGCCCCGCTGAAATCTCCGGCTGACAGCAATAGCCCCTATCCACACCTGCATGCCCCGCTGGACCTGGGCTTCACCACGCTGAAGAACCGCGTGCTCATGGGCTCCATGCACGTGGGGCTGGAGGAGGTGGCCAACGGCTTCGAGCGCATGGCAGCTTTCTATGCCGAGCGCGCGCGCGGCGAGGTCGGGCTCATCGTCACGGGCGGCATTGCACCCAACGAGCGCGGTCGGCCCATGCAGGGCGGGGCCATGCTGGTCAACGAGCACGAGGCCGCGCAGCACCGCAAGGTGACCCAGGCCGTGCATGCTGAGGGCGGCAAGATCGCGATGCAGATCCTGCACTTCGGTCGCTATGCCTACCACCGCGACCTGGTGGCCCCGAGCGCGCTGCGCGCACCCATCAACCCCCACGTGCCGCATGCGCTCACCGCTGATGAGGTGGAGCAGACCATCGAAGACTTCGCGCGCTGCGCCGCGCTGGCCCAGCACGCGGGCTACGACGGGGTGGAGGTCATGGGCTCCGAGGGCTACCTGATCAACGAGTTCATCGCTGCGCGCAGCAACCACCGCGATGACGCCTGGGGCGGCAGCTACGCCCACCGCATGCGCTTTCCGGTGGAGATCGTGCGGCGCACGCGCGAGCGCGTGGGGCCGAACTTCATCATCATCTACCGCCTGTCCATGCTCGACCTGGTGGAGGGCGGCTCCACGCTGGCCGAGGTGATCGAGTTGGCCCAGGCCATCGAGGCGTCGGGCGCCACCATCCTGAACACCGGCATCGGCTGGCACGAGGCACGTATCCCCACCATCGCCACCAAGGTGCCGCGCGCGGCCTATGCGTGGGTGACAAAGCAGGTGATGGGGCAGGTGGGCATACCGCTCATCACCTCCAACCGCATCAACACGCCCGAGGTGGCCGAGCGCCTTCTGGCCGAGGGCTTTGCCGACATGGTCTCCATGGCGCGGCCCCTGCTGGCCGATGCCGACTTCGTGCGCAAGGCGCGCCAGGGCCGGGCCGACGAGATCAACACCTGCATCGCCTGCAACCAGGCCTGCCTGGACCACACCTTCGGCGGCAAGATCACCAGTTGCCTGGTCAACCCCCGCGCATGCCACGAGACGGAACTGGTCATCGCCCCCACCGCCGCCAAGAAGCGCATCGCCGTGGTCGGCGCCGGTCCGGCCGGCCTGAGCTTTGCTGTCACGGCCGCCCAACGCGGCCATGCAGTGGTGCTGTTCGATGCGGGCAGCGAGATCGGCGGCCAGCTCAACATCGCCAAGCAGGTGCCGGGCAAGGAGGAGTTCTACGAAACCCTGCGCTACTACCGCCGCCAGCTGGAGCTGCACGGTGTGGAGGTGCGCCTGAACACCCGAGTAGAAGCGGCCGACCTGGCGGGCCAGGGATATGACGAGGTGGTGGTGGCCACAGGCATAAAGCCGCGCACCCCGGACATCGAAGGCATCGACCACCCCAAGGTGCTGAGCTACCTGGACGTTCTGCGCGACAAGAAGCCGGTGGGCCGGCGCGTGGCCATCATCGGCGCGGGCGGCATCGGCTTCGACGTGGGCGAGTACCTCACGCACGAAGGCGAGAGCGGCGCGCTGGCACCTGCCAAGTTCAATGAGGAGTGGGGCATCGACCCCGCCTATGCCCAGGCCGGCGGTCTGCGCCCTGCACAGGTGGAAGCCCCCGCGCGCCAGGTGCACCTGCTGCAGCGCAAGAGCAGCAAGGTCGGCGATCAGCTGGGCAAGACCACGGGCTGGATCCACCGCACCTCGCTCAAGGCGCGCAACGTGGGCATGAGCTCGGGCGTGGCCTATGAGCGCGTGGACGATGCGGGCCTGCACATCACCATCGATGGCGGCGCACCCCAGGTGCTCGACGTCGACCACATCGTAGTCTGCGCCGGCCAGGAGCCGCTGCGCGCGCTGTACGACGCGCTGGTGGCCGCGGGCCAGAGCTCCCACCTCATCGGCGGTGCCGACGTGGCGGCCGAACTCGACGCCAAGCGCGCCATCCTGCAGGGCACGACGCTCGCCGCATCCATCTGACTGATTTTCGATTTATCCCCAGGAGACACACCATGACCGAAGCACCGAAGAACATCCACCCCGCCGTCGCCCGCTCGCTCGACACCTGGCACCACATGGTGGCCAGCCGCGACCTGTCGAACCTGCTCTCCATCGTGCATCCCGACGCGGTGTTCCGCTCGCCCATGGCGAACACGGCTTACACCTCGGCCCCGGCGCTGATGCTGGCCCTGTCCACGGTGATCCAGGTGTTCGAGGACTTCACCTACCACCGCCAGCTGGCCACCGACGACGGCCTGAACATCGTGCTGGAGTTCAGCGCCCGCGTGGGCGACAAGCAGCTCAAGGGGATCGACCTGGTGCGCTTCAACGAGCAAGGCCAGATAACAGAGTTCGAAGTCATGGTGCGCCCTTTGAGCGGCCTGCAGGCCCTGGGTGCCGAGATGGGGGCGCGGCTGGGCGACAAGCTTCCGGCCTTCAAGGCAAAGGCTTGAAGCGTTCGTAAAAGAAAAGACAGGAGACAAAGCCCATGACCGCCACCACCGCACCGCCAACTTTCGCGCCTTGGGAGAGTTCCTACCCGCCAGCCCTGCGCAACTACCAGCTCGACTTGGCGGCGCTGCCCGCCAATGCTGCGCAGCTGGCCACGCAGGCCGCGGCGGACCACGGGGACCAGCCCGCATTCACATTCGTACTGCCCACGGGCGCGAACGTGGTGCGCAGCTTTCGCGAGATCGATGCCCTGTCGGACGCCTTCGCCGTCTGGCTGGTGCGCGAGCAGGGCCTGCAGGTGGGCGATGTGCTCGCGCTGCAGTTGCCCAACAGCCTGCACTATCCCATCGCGGTGTTCGGTGCGTGGAAGGCCGGGGTCATCGTGACCAACGTGAACCCGCTGTACACCGGGCGCGAGCTGCGCCTGCAGCTCGAAGACAGCGGCGCGCGGCTGCTGTTGGTGTGCGACATGTTCCTGCCGGTGGCGCGGCCTGTTGCAGAAGAGTTGGGATTGCCGGTGTTGACGGCCAGCCTGTGGGACTTTTTTGAGGAACCCGTGGCCTCAGCCATCCGCGCCAAGATGGCGGGGCCTGCCGACCCCGCCGCGGTGCCGCTGCCGCGCATGGTCGATGCGCTGGCGCAGGGCAAGGCGCTGGCACCTGTCGACCACCGCAGCCACCCCGTGGCGGTGTATCAGTACACGGGCGGAACCACCGGGCGCAGCAAGGGCGCGGTGATCACGCACGGCAACATCCTGGCCACCCTGCGCATCACGCGCGATTTTCTGGATGCCTACGACGGCCCCCAGCGCGGCGAGACCATGCTCACCGGGCTGCCCATGTACCACGTGTTCGCTTTCATGGTGAACTTCCTGGTGTTCTTCCAGGTGGGGGCGCGCAACCTGCTGGTGCCCAACCCGCGCCCCATGTCCAACCTGCAAAAGACCTTCGAGCAGTTCGACGTGCAGTGGACCGCCGGGGTGGACACGCTGTTCGCTGGCCTGATGGCCGAGCCCTGGTTCCAGGCCAGCCCACCGAAGCTGCGCTACGCGTTTTCGGGTGGCACGGCCTTGCGTACATCGACCGCGCAGGCCTGGCAGGCGCTGGTCTGCCCCATCATCGAAGGCTATGGCATGACAGAGACGTCCTGCATCGTCTCGTGCAACCCGCCCTCGGCCACGCCGCGCCTGGGCACCGTGGGTGTGCCCATGCCTGGTTGCCGCGTGCGCGTGGTGGATGATCAGGGGCGCGACCTGCCCCAGGGCGAGCGCGGCGAGCTGCTGGTGCGGGGCCCGCAGGTCGTGGCCGGCTACCTGCATGCGCAGGCCGACAGCGCCAGTGCGATCAAGGACGGCTGGCTGCACACGGGCGATATCGCGCAGCTGGAAGAGGGTGGCTACATCCGTATCGTGGACCGCAAGAAGGACATGATTTTGGTCTCGGGCTTCAACGTCTACCCCAACGAGGTGGAGGACGTGCTGGCCGCCCACCCCGGCATCGCCGAGGCCGCCGTCATCGGTGTGCAGGATGCCGCCACCGGCGAGGCCGTACGCGCCTTCGTCGTGCCGCGCAACCCCACGCTCACGGTCGAGGACGTGGAGCGCCACTGCCGCACCCAGCTCACGGCCTACAAGGTGCCGCGACAGATCGTCTTCCGCGATCAACTGCCCAAGTCGCCGGTGGGCAAAATCCTCAGGGCTTCGCTGCGCGAAGCAATGTGATCGTGGTCTGATGCGCGCTGCGGCTCTTGCAGACTCGATTTACAGGTACGGCGGCAATGCAGCGGGAGCTGCCGGTCAACCCTGAAAGGTCGCACTGCAACATGGCCGGCGTTGGAAGCCGCACAGCGGTCATTCGATAGCGCCAGCGATCGACCCATAGCAGGCGTTCCGCGCCCGCGGGAAGCGGTCCATCGTGGGGTGCAACTTTGTTCGGCGGTTCTCCCGGCGCGCACACTGTCAGTCTGTCAGTATGTGTCGGTAGAGGCCGTGTCATGAACGGCCTGCTGTCGATATTGGCCGGACTGAAGAAGGCGAAACCAGCGGTGATCCGCCACCGGGAGTGTTGTAGTCAGGCGATTGACGATGGCACTCGTGCGCGCGCCACAGTTATCCGGCCAGACCACAGCCGCACTTCTTGAACTTCTTGCCTGAACCACAGGGACAGGGCGAATTGCGCCCGATCTTTACTCCAGCGGAAATCGGCGTGTCTTGTCTGATGGCCAGAGGACGCACTCCGGGGCGCCACTGCTGCAGCGGATTGGCTTTGATCCGCGCGATCAGTTGGCGTTGGCTCGCGAGGGTCATCCGGGCCTGGGGCGTTAGGCCGGCCGCGTACACCTGCAGCCGCTCCATCTCGCTCTCAGCCTCTGCGTGCAAGCCGCAGTAAGCCAGAACGACGGCGTACTGCGCACGGACATCCAAGTGTCGATTCAGCAGTTGGTTGTCCACGACCACTGGCATCACGTGTTGCTCAAGAATCTCCCGCGCGCCGACGAAATCATGTCGTGCGACGAACTCGTCAGCGAGGTCTTGCCCGACACGTATCAGCGAGTCGATGGCGCCGGCGATACCGTAGAACTTCATGGCATGGATTCGCGCGAATGGCGCGAGCACGTGCAACTTGCCGGCCACCATGGCTTTGAGTTCGAGCGCATCCGCGAGTCGCTTGATGTCCGCGTGATCAAGTCCCGGCTTGTTGATGAGCGCCCAGAGCGCGGCTTGCTTCGCGCCGACAACCTGCTCGAGCCGAATGCCGAGAACCGCGAACGTCTCGTCGATCACCTGATCGACCACGCCCATCGCGCTTTCGTAGCGCTCAAGGCGAAAGAGCGCCGCTGCCGCGTTGTAGAGGAAAACCCGTCGGTGGACAGGCTTGTCCGGCAATCGGCTGTCCAGCTCGCGAATCGCGCGCCAAACCCCCTCCTCGTCACCTTGATTCGAGAAATGGAGCATGCGCTTCATCAGGAAGGACAGAACTTCCTCCTCACCGAGCGCGCCGCTATCGATTAATTGCTCCATCGCCTCCAACCTAGGCGCCAGACGATCCATGTGCCCGAGCTTCATGTCCGAGAAGACCAGACCATCGAGAGCCCAGTACCGCTGCTCCGGATCTGATTCGTTTTTGGCGACCAGCGTCTCCAGACCGTGCCAGACCTCTACTGCCACGCCCATTTCGTGGAACATCTCTTCGCCGATAAGGTCCACCAGCGTCTTGACGTCCCCAGTGGCCAGCAGCAGCCGCGTGTAGAGCGAGAAGCGCGCCGTGTTGCGATCACGATTGAACGCCATGACCATCAGATCCTTGAGGGCAACACGAGCCCGTGATGCGACCTCTGCGGGCATGCCCGACAGGTGCTGGCTCCCGACAACACGGATGGCGTCATGCAGTCGGATCTCCTTGTTGCCATAGATCTCCACCACCCCAGCGGGTCGCAGTGACCGGATCACTCCAGCAACCGCTTGCTCGTTCATCTCAAGGGCCGCGTCCAGCAGCTTGTTGATCTCGGCTGGTAGCAGGCCAATATCGGACAGGCTCAGCACCGCAATCGTCTGTTGTGCGGCGGGGTGAAATGCGTAGAACACCTTCGCCAAGATGACCTCTTGTGCGGTCTGGGTCAGGTTCGTTAACGCTTCGACGGCGTCGCACATCTGGTCGATGCGCCCTGAGTACTCTTCGCGAGCAATCGTGACGGCACTCCTGACGAACAGAGGCATGCCAGCCGTCAGTATCTTCAGGCGCCCCATGGTGACCGCATCCCCTCGACACCCCCAACCGACAACCGCCGCCGCAACATCGTCAACACCCCACCCCTTCAGCGGCTCTCGCGTCAATCCCAGAAGGGCTTCGATCTCGGGCAACGTCCCAAGCGGCTGCGCCAGGAGCACGAACTTCAGCGCCGACGTGGCATCGATCATGCGCTTGAGGCTATCAGCCGAAACACAATGCACGTTGTCCAATACAACGGTCGGCGAGAGCCTCAAGCGCTCGAGATAGATGTCCAACTGGCGAAGTGACTCGACGCCAGTGGCGCCCGGCAGCAAGATCTTGCGCACCGCATCTGGTCCGGCGCCGGCCAACTTGGCGGCCAGCTCACGCACCAGCGAGAGGGCGAGGGCCTCCCCCGGCGTCTCGGCGCAATCGAAGTACGCGCAGATGTGCCTGCTCAAGGCGGCCGCCTGTGAAGCCCACGCAGTCTTCCCGGCGCCCGAGAAGCCGGAAACGATCCGGACTCGGGAGCTCGAGTCGATTTGAGGTTCGTTCTCCTGCGGGCGGTACTGCTCGGGCGGTGCCGGGAAGTCCTGCAGTTGGATCAGGATCTGGTCCAGCAGTGACGGGAAATCCGCGACCAAGAAGGTGTGATCCGCATGGGGCGCTTCCCCGGCGGCCGCAGCCTGGACGCGGCCGGCCAGTTTCCAAACGAGGGAGTCGGGCGCCAGCATCGCAAGTGGGACTGCGGTGGCTCGGTCGACGCACCATGCGACTGCCTCATCGATATTCGCCCAAGCCGGTGGAAGTTGCCCGAGGTCACCAGAACACACGCGGCCTGGCCACAGGATCTCTACGTCGCCCGCCAGCTTTCCTGTCTCGACCTGTTCAGCCAATGTCGGCCCTAAGGCTCGGTTGACCACCACCACGCACGTTGCGCGCCCCTGCCGACGGCCCTGCTGGTGCTCTTGCCGCAGGCTATCGAATCGTTCCATCGTCGAGTTGATGTCGGCCGGCATGATCGGCTGGCTACGCGTCTTGACCTGGATGTAGCAGCGCCCCGCTGGTGTGACGAGCTCGATATCTTCGTCCCGCTCGACAACCACGGACGTAGCGCCGGTCTGTTCTGAAGTCAGAAGGCACGCGGCAGCATAGAGATGCTGATAGAGGAAGCCCCGGTGTACCGCCGCAATGCGGATCTCCTGGGCTGGATCGAGCGTCGGGGTGTGGGGCATATGGGAAAGAAGTCTTGGTTTCGGTCCTCGCGGGGGGCATTTGCCAGCAGTAGCTGATCACCCCATCTGGGATGCAACACCTATCCTGCCCACGGCTAACGGCAGAGCGAGCGTACATGTCATTTTGGGGCTCGCCGCCCAGCCGTACCTCAACCAACGCCGGACCGATGCGCTCGAAAGCCAACTTCCCGGGCGGCTCTACTCTATATTGGGCGACTTCAACACCAAGACAGCGCGGGGCAACGATTCAGCGCCTTACCCAGGGATCCGACGGATGGCAGGACAACGATTGACGGGAGCGGCTGCGCAGACCGAGGCCATGCGGGCGCTGGCCCACTCTCGTGCCGGCATCGAATCGTCCCTGGCGCCCTTCGAGCCAAGAAGCACATTCGCGGTCTGGTTCTCGACCTTCCGTGGCATCGAAGAGCTGATCAACCTACCGGGAGAACTGCGTGGCGAGCCGCTCCTCGACGAGATTGGTGGACTGGCTCTCCTGGACATGGCCGGAGCCCTCAGGGCACTGCCATCCATCAAAGCAGGACTGGAGTCACGCTTCTCCCGATTGGTGGCGAAGAGGCTCATGCAGACGCTTATTCAACTGCAAGCCATCGCCCTGTCGTTTGCAATGCATCAGCTGCCTGCAGCTCGGGAATTGGCAACCGTCGGTACGGCCATCGGCTACCTACAGTCCCGCCGTCGGCATCTACTGGCTTTCCTTCACACGATTCCTGGTGTCTGCCGAGGAACTCAGCGGCTGCACGAACTGGACGGCCTCAACCAGTTCCTCTACCTCATTGAGACCGCCGGCCTGGGGACAACGTCAATGCATCACAACCTGATGCTGGCCCTGGTGTACCCGGACTTCGCCTTAGATGTCGACGCGGTGGGAATCTTGGCAAGTCACAGCTTCAACGGACTGGACGCGTTGTTTCTGGAGCCCGAGCGAACAGCCATCACCGAAATGGCCGATGTCGACCTCAGCGTGGTGAAGCGTGTTTCAGTAAACCGCCGACTGATTTTTTCCAAGGCCGAGCTGGAGAACAATCTCGCGCTCATGGCCGCGGCGTATGCGGAGTTCAACCTCCACAAAACGTCATTTGGTCAGTTGGCCGCGTTCATCCGCAGCTTGCTCTCTCTCGTTGTGGACGAGTATTTCGTTCGGCTGACAGTTAAGCGCTTCGACGAGTTGTGTTCCGAGCAGAAGCTACCCGACGCCCTTATAGGGGCGCTTGTCGTTCAAGGCGCCGACTACGTCGACAACACCAGCACTTACGCGCCGTTCACGCGTGTCGGCGGCGACCTAGTCACTTCGATTACCCTGCTCAATCGATTCGCGAACCACTGGAAGAGTGTCTGTCTGAACCGCGTTCGTCGATATCAAATCCGCTCTGGATTCATCTTCGAGAAGTCGGTCAAAGCAGCTCTGCGGACCCAAGGATTCGACGTTACGGAGATCAAGAGAGTGGAGCGCGCGGAGTTCGACGTCGTTGCGACGCTCGACGGCGTGATCTACAACGTTCAGTGCAAGAACAACCTCGTTGACTTGAATCGGATCGAGACCGACGTACGGAGGTTCGTTCGCTACAACCGCTCTCTTGACCTGGCCTACAGGAAGGCCCTCGCGAAGGAGCGCGCGCGCGAGCAAACGCTCTTGCGGGAGTTGGGCCTTACCGCAATCAAGCACTTCGTTGTGAGCCGCTATCCCGTTGCAACGCAGAACCCCTACGTTTTGGCCTTCGGCGAAATCTCGCGGTTCAGGGATATTGCGGTCGGGACGTGAGACCGATAGCTGTCCGGCAGCCGGCTGGCGAGTAGCTGGGGTTATTCCGGTCGCCCGAGTGTCTGTATTGCGTCGCGATACTGAACGACTGTTTGTGGCCGGTCGAGCCCGACGACTTTCCGAATTGCTTGTCCTACACCTGCCGCTCAGGAGGTGCCCTCCTGAACGCCCGCTTTTGGTCGATGCAGGTGGCCGACGCGGCACCCGCACCCGACCACAAGGGGAAGTTCGCGAGTGACTGCTTCAGTTAGGCTATCACTCAACATAGAAATACGAGTTCTCTGATGCCGCAATATCTCCGAACCAGCAGTGTCCGACTCATTGAAGCCAGCCAGGAAGCATTGCATCTGGCATTTGTCGGATTGGGATTGCCTGCACGTCAAGAGCTTCGCGTTGGGGCTGCACAATTCGCTGCGTCGGCGGGGCTTATCGGTGTTGCGGTTGAACAAGCGCTGTCCGCCATATTGGTGCAGGTGCTGGGCGAAGATGCGTTGATGGCGAGTCGGACTCAATTCAAGTCTGCGCGTGAAGTGCTTCAAGACGTTCGATCTCTGTTGGTAGCCCCTCCGCCGCGGGCTTCGTTCCTGACCTATGGTCTTCTAGACGCTGCTGCTCACCGCCAGGAACTCCACAGAGCCACAGAAGGATTCACGCTCATTATTGGCGAACGTGCGGCGGGCCTTCACGCAGGTCAAGGTCCATCGCGTGCCGTCGCCATGGTGCAGGCGCAGAAGGTGCTTGTCTTTTACGACCTGTTAGCGCGTTCGAGCCGCGTCCGACCGTATCTTGAACAACGTCCTCGCTCGCCAGAAAGCACACTTGATACAGAGGTCATTGTCGATGACTTGGCTCGGCGCTTCATCGAAGCTGAAACGCTGGGGGAGCGGAGCGCCGCCCTGCGGTCCCTGTTTCTTGTACTTCCTGAGGTTCCGGCGACAGCTCCCGAGTGGTTGGACGCATTCGACCGATCTGCTGTGGCGCCAACGAACGATGACATCAACCTCTTACTTCAGACGCTGGAACGTGCAGCGCCAGTCCGATTCCATCGGCTAAATGCTGGTGGCCAGGGTTTGCCGGTCGCCGTGCGGCCCAATGATGCGAACGCGCTTCCAATAGCGCCCCACCACCTACGTCGGGCGTTTGGTGATGTGCTCGGACAATTCGACGCTTACGTCGGCACGGCGAATGGACGTCTGAACGATGGACATCTAGACGTGCCGCCCGAGAGCTTCCTGCTCGACTTGTGGGTCTTTGGACCCAACCAACTCATTCAAGAGTTAAATCGCGAGCGACTGACGGCGCATGAGGCGTGGCCGTTCATCGTGACGGCGCTATCGTCACCTAGGATCAATCGTCCATTCTGGTTCCTGGTCTCAATGGTGGATGACCTGGGGCAGCTTGTCGCCCAGTTGGGCCGAGCGTTCGCTATCGGTGGCGGGGGGCATCTTCGGCAGCAGCAGGCTCCTACGCTTGAGGCGATTGACGCGCTGCGTCGTGGGCAAGTGCTTGCGTTAAATAATCCGATCGTGGCTACTGTGCGTTCGGCCTACGCCGAAGCTAGTACCCGTCGGCAGGCTATTGCTCCAGCCATTGAGCGTAATCGTGGAACGGCACGAGACGCTGGACCTGAAGCCGAGGCCGTCCTTCGCCGAGTTTCCGAAGGCGAATTGGTTGCGGGACAAGCGTTTGAAACGGTCATGGGCTTACCCAATCAAGAGGCAAAGCGATATTGGACGCGTCTTCTGGCTGAGTCGGCGTCTGATCCCGAGGACCGAGAGATGTTAGTTAGGATTCATCGCGATGATGACCTAGTGCCCGCCCAGTCTGCGGCCCGAAAGGCGATGAAACTCATTGACGCAGTTAGCTACGGACCTCAGGTTGAACTCGAGTAAGCATATGGCGCTTCGCGCTTGCAATCAGAATAGTTCCGAGCACAGGGCAAGAAGCAAACACGTACCCGCTGTTCAACGACCGCTCTGCGGTGATGACTTCTGCCAAAGAGTGTCAGCAATGGGTCGATCGCTGACCCCGGTGAATGCCCGCTGATGGGCCTCCAACCCTCGCTTGTATCGCGATGAGGTCGACGATTCGTAACCGACAGCTCCCAGCCTGATTAAGACCTTAAATCGACTCGGGTAAAACCGGAGAGAAGCATGCGCCTGCCTCGAACTCAGTTTCGAGGCGTAGCGCACTTCGTCTATGCAAAGTGGCCTCGCAGTAGACCTGAAGTTTGGCAGAGTGAAGGTGTCATTGCGACGCTTTGGCAACCACGACTGGTATCGTGTGCTGGTCTGGTCGGTCAGGTAGAGGTGAAACGCGTGGTCACCTTGCCGTGGGCTCAGTGGTCAAGTGCATCTGGTTTCTGCACTGACGAACCAGACTGGAAAACCACCAAAGGACAGATATGCCTCTGAATCAAAGAGCCGTAAAACGCCGCAGTGAACCCACTGGAACGACCGTCATAGATCGCCACTACCGATTCGCTTTGCCGAAGGAGATGGACTGGAAGGTCGGAACCCGGGTGTACTTCTCCATCATCAAGAGTGTCGCCGCCCGAGGCAAGTCAAAAGGGTTCGTCATCAGCAAGAAGCCGGGGCCAGTGTGGAAGGGGCGGCTGTTCTCTGGGCGAGTGCGGCGCAACGGCTTTGCTCCGTTGGCCAGGGGGCACAAACCAATCGGCTGGCGCCGCCCCAAAGGGCCAACAGTCCCCTGAAGGGAGCATGCCCTGCAGCAGCTCGACGTGGGCATTGGGATCAGTCAATATGGAGCCGATATGACGATGAACCGAACCAACTATCCAGGGGTGCCAGACGACTTCCCTGTGACAGCAACCGTGGCAGCTGTTTCTGGCGCCCAGCCCAAGATGAACCTGGTCGAGGAAGGTGGCAGGTTCTATGCACCGGGCATGTCGCCGGGCGAAGTTCTGACGGTCTTCCAGATGTGTGACGACCTGGTGTCGCAGATGGTCCCGTACTGCCAGAGGAAGCTGGCGACCTACGAAGGCAATCAAGAGACGACGGTCAAGGCTGCGCTGAAAGGCTTGCTGGCCAAGCGATGGTGCACCGATGCGCAGTGTGTGTGGATCATGCGCAGGGTGGTGGATGAGCTGCAGTGGGCGGTTGGTGATGGCGCCTTGCAATCCGACCAACCCGATGGCTTCTGAAATCGCCAAGGAGAAGTGTCCGATTTCTTTTCGGTTGATTGAGCCCGGGCTATACCTGTCGTGCGACATCCCGCCACAACGTACGGCATACCCCCCCACATGAAATACCCATGACTGACCTACTTGTGCTGCCACCACCTAAACGATCTCGCTCCCGGCGCCTTCGCAAGAAGCTGCACATCGGCGAGTTCCAAGTGCTGGGATTCGACTACGAGTTGACTTGGCGCGTGGCACCGTCGATTGATGTGCAGGATCGGTTCATCGATCAGTTGCTCGAGGACCTCGTCGCGCCCAGAGCGCTGAGTCTAGGCGGAGGGGTCAATTGCGGCTTCGTGGCCGCGCGTCGCGGGAGCGTCACGGACGCTGATCGCGCCGCCTTCGAGAGCTGGCTCGAGCGATGGCCGGATCTCGCCGAGATCAAGGTCGGCCCTCTGCGAGATGCCTGGTACGACGAGGCGCCTTGAGCGCCCGCTCTTCGATCACGAACTCAAGGGGACACTCATGAACGGTCGGCCCCATTCACCGGCGCGGCCCTTGGAAAACCAAGCGGGTGGTGGAACTGGGAGCACCGGGGGCACTGAAATGGGTGCCAGTGCCGCCATGACTGGCCTGCGCCGAATCTACCGACCGGGCTATGCATTCATCAAGGCCGGCGTCATGCTGCTGGACTTGCACAGCGCACGCCTCAAACAAGGAGAGCTTGAGCTAGAACCGCTGGAGAGCCACGCAGGCTCTCGGGAGCGGCTGATGGGGGTGCTCGATGAACTCAACCAGCGCTATGGACGTGGAACGGTGAAGCTCGCCAGCGCCGGAGTGCAGGCCCAGGGACAGACTGCCAGTTGGACTATGCGACAGGAGCGCAGGTCACCGGCCTACACCACGCGCTGGGAGGACATGTTGGAGGTGGGGGAGGTACCTGCAACAGGTCCGCCAATTTATGCTCATGCCTCAACCCGGCAATCAGGCGCGCTTTGTCGGCGCAGCTGTGTTTGCGTCTCTTGAACTGCCTACTCAGGCTGCTATTGAGTCTGAGTTTCTGGAGGCGTCAGGAGAACAGCTGGCACCGCTACTTGCCGAGTGCTCGAACTACTTCATTCAAGCCCGCTATGCCTATGAACAGATCGGTGGCAGCTACAACTTGAGCGGCATCCGCACGCTCGCAAAGGGCTTGCTTGATGCCGTGAAAGCCTTCGGTACCAAGAATCCCTGAGCGAAGTGCTCATCAATATTGGCGCGTCGGTTCGCCCCGGAGTCCGGCTAGGTGCTGCCCCAGTTGTCTCCAAACACCTGGGCTTGCCGCAGCACCAAGTCCACCGCCTCTTCCTGCAAGTCTGGCGGGTACTTGTACTTGCGCAAGACCCGCTTGACCATCAGTCGCAGCTTGGCCCGCACGCTCTCGCGCTCGGACCAGTCCACGGACAAGTTCTGGCGCAGGTTCTCGGTCAGTTCATGGGCGATCTTCTTGAGGGTTTCGTCGGTGAGTTCTCGAACGGCTGATTCGTTGGTGGCCAGGGCGTCGTAAAAGCGCACTTCGTCTTCGGTCAGGCCCAGTTGCTCGCCCCTGCTGGCGGCCTCGCGGAACTTCTTGGCCATCTCGACCAGTTCTTCCATAACCTGGGCGGTTTCAATCGAGCGGTTCTGGTAGCGCTTGATCACGTTGCCCAGCAGGTCGGAGAACTTCTTTTCCTGCACCACGTTGGTGCCGAAGCGGCTCTTGATTTCGCCTTCGAGCAGACGTTCGAGCAGTTCCACCGCCAGGTTCTTCTCGGGTAGGTTCTTCACCTGCGCCAGGAATTCATCGTCCAGCAGACCGATGTTGGGTTTGTCCAGGCCCACAGCGTCAAAGATGTCCACTACTTGGTCAGACACCACAGCGTTGCTGATGATTTGCCGGATGGCTTCGTCGCGCTGTTCGTCGGTGCGCTTCTTGGCGGTAATGTCCCGTTTGGTCAAGATGACTTTGACGGCCTGCATGAAGGCGACTTCTTCCCGCACTGCCTTGGCTTCGTCCAGCGTGCAGCACAGCGAGAAGGCTTGGGTCAGTGCCAGGGTAGTGTCTGCAAAGCGGCGTTTGCCGTCCTTGCCGCCTTCTTCCCGCAGGCCCAGGATGTGGTTGGCGGCCCTTGCCAGGGTTTGGTGGCCCCCGGTGAGGAAGTCGCTGTAATCGCAGCCATGCAGCATGGATTGCAGGACATCGAGCTTTTCCATGAGGACGCTATACGCATCGCGGGCATCTACGGTGGGAGTGCCCCGGCCTTTGCTGGCGGTGTACTCCTTCATGGCGGCTTTGAGTTCGTTGCCAATGCCGATGTAGTCCACCACCAGGCCGCCTTGCTTGCCCTTGAAGACCCGGTTCACGCGGGCAATCGCCTGCATGAGGTTATGGCCCTTCATGGGCTTGTCCACGTACAGGGTGTGAACGCAGGGGGCATCGAAGCCGGTGAGCCACATGTCGCGCACGATCACCAGGCGCAGCGGGTCGGGGGGGTTGTTGGCGCCGATTGAATCTTGACAGTGTGTGCCGATCCAACTTTGATAGGGGGCGTGTAGCCAGTATCTGCTAGGCTGGCTGTGGATAACTATAGCCTCCTACTGGGCTTGCACCTCCAGACTGGTTTCTGTTTTTCTATTCATTTCTCTGGATTTGATCTTTCCCTTTGCCTCCTTGGAGCTGTGGCGGAAGCGGTAGGACTCATTGCCGGTTTCAACGATGTGGCAGTGATGGGTGAGCCGGTCCAGCAGTGCCGTGGTCATCTTGGCATCACCGAAGACAGCGGACCACTCGGCAAACGTCAGGTTGGTGGTGATCAGAACGCTGGTGTGCTCATAGAGTTTGGACAGCAGATGGAACAGCAATGCTCCACCGGCCTGGCTGAATGGCAGGTATCCAAGTTCATCCAGAATGACCAGGTCCATGCGCATCAAGCTCATGGCTATGCGCCCCGGATTTCCCTTGGCCTTCTCTTGCTCCAACGCATTGACCAGATCCACCGTCGAGTAGAACCGGACACGTTTGGAATGGTGCGTCAGCCCATTGATTCCCAGCGCCGTTGCCAAGTGGGTTTTGCCGGTGCCAGGACCACCAATCAGGACAACGTTCTGCGCATCGTCGGTGAAGCTCAGGTCCGCCAACCTCTTGATCAGCACCTTGTCCACGGGTGAGACCTCGAAGTCGAAGCCAGCAAGATCCCGGTGAATCGGGAAGCGTGCTGCTTTCATCTGGTGGGCAATCGAGCGCATATGCCGATCCACGTCTTCCGCTTGAAGCAGGTGCTCTATCAGCCAGCGCGAGCTCTGAATCGAGGAGCCGCCATCCTGCTCCATAAGGTCAGCCCAGGCACTGACCATGCCATTCAGGCGCAGTGCCTTGAGCCCGCTTTGCACATCGCGTTTGGATTCAGACATGGATGACCCCTTGGTTATCGTTGTGGGTAGGGCGCAAACGGTCGTAGCGCGCGGTATCGGCCAGCGGGAGGTTGGTCAGTTGCAATGTGGTTCTGGCATGCTCCGGCCTGGGTGGCGCATTCAGCCTAGCCAGCACATTGCGCACATGCTCAGCACTGACACTTCCATTGGGCGTGGCACCTTCAAGGACAAGATCAACCGCCACCAGTACTGCGTCCAAGCCCGCCTGCGGCACGCTGGCCAGCACCTGTGCCATGGTGCGGTCACCGCCAGGGTGCCTCAGAAGGGATTTGCGCAAGCGCTGCAAGGGCTCAGGCAAGTCCAGGAACGGCGCACCGTTGCGCAGTGCGCCGGGCTTGCGCTGCACGAGTTCAATGTAGTGCTGCCAGTCATAGGTGACTTGGCCACTGCCCGGCGTGCGGGCGTGGCTGGCGATGATGGTTTGCGCGCAGGCAATGTCCACCCGATTGGGGTACAGACGCGTGCTGACCAGGTGCCCAGCCCATTCGCAAGGAACGGAGTAGCGATTGCGCGCCACCGCCACCAGACATGTACTACTCACCCGCGCGGGCTTCTCCACATACCCATCAAACAGCACAGGCATGGACATGAGGTGGGGGCGCTCCAACTCCAACATCTCTGCCACCGTGAACTGCTTGTGGATCGGATGCACGGAGTCGGACCACACCGAGCGACACCGCTCGCCCAGCCATGCATTGAGTTCGGCAAACGATCCGAAGCGCCTGCTGGCGGCCTCGATCCAGATCCGCCTGCGACTGTCCTGCACGTTCTTCTCCACCACCCCTTTCTCCCAGCCCGAGGCGACGTTGCAGAAGTCCGGATCAAACAGGTAGTGGCTGCACATGGCCGAGAAGCGTGCGTTGACGATGCGCCCCTTGCCTTTCTTGACCTTGTCCACCGCCGTCTTCATGTTGTCGTAGATGCCACGCCTGGCAACGCCTCCCAATGCATGGAAGGAGCGGGTATGGGCATCGAACAGCATCTCATGGCCCTGCCCAGGGTAGGCAACAAGCCAGAAGGCACGACTGGCACAGAGCTTCAGATGGGCCACTTGCAGTTTGTAGAACACTCCACCAACCAGCAGTCCTTCCTCGCTCCAGTCGAACTGGAAGGCCTCGCCCAACTCGAAGCTCAGCGGCACAAAGGCCTTGGCGGGATCCTTGGCGCTATCCACCCGCCATGCTCGAATGAAGTCAGTCACGGCGCTATAGCCACCCCGGTATCCCTGAGCCTGGATCTGGGCAAACAGCGCCTTGCCACTGCGCCTTGCGTTCTTGGCCCGGTGCGCATCCGTGCGCAGGGCCTGCTCCAGCACCGCCACAAAGGGCGTGAGCTTGCCATCAGCCTTCTTGCGCTCGTACTTCGGGGGTATGTCTCCGGGGGCCTTGAGCCACTTCTTGACCGTGTTTCTGGCCAGTCCCGTTCTTCTGCAAATCTCTCCGTCAGAGAGTTGGTCGCGCCACTTCATGCGCCTGACCTTGCCAATCATGTCCATGGTGATCACCTCTTACATCCCTGCTGAAAAATTCAGCAGGGCAGTTGAACACCCCTGTCAATTTTGGATCGGCACCAGACCTTTCAGACTGTCAGTTTTCGGTCGGCGGCAACATATCGGGATATCTTCGCTGGCCCACACTGCCGACAAGGGCCATCCTGGCTTCAGGGAATGCCTCGCGGACCCACTTGGTTAGCGTTCCACGCCCTGGATAGCCCAGCGCCCTCATGGTGGCAGCGATGCATCGATCATGTGTGAGGTAGTGCTCGATGGCCGCTGCCTTCTGGCCCTGCGAGAACTTCGGCTGCCGACGGGCATATCCCAGCGGCAGGTCGAGCCGCTGCTGATACTCGCGGTACCACCCCTTCAATGCATTCTTGGTTGGGTAACCCAGCTGACGGATGGTCGGGCTGGTGCGTTTGCCGAGCTTGATGTAGAGCTCAACGGCTCGGATTCGGTCTTCGTAGGAATACATGAACTACCTTCTAGTAGTCCAAGTTTTCGTCCGCACCCCCGGTGGGTCAGCTTTGCGTGGAAATCAACAGTTCGTGCTTGCCGACGATCTGCGGCTCGAAGCTGCCTTCGCGGTCACGGGGCACGTCTATGTGCAGTGCACCGGCATCGGTGAGAACGGTCTTGGCGCTCTTGCCATTGCGGTGATTGGCCGGCGTTCCTTCGGGTTTGGCCTGGCCGGGCACATAGCCCAAGTGGTGGCTCATCTCGGCGCCAAGCGCACGCTCCAGCACCGCCTTCTTGAACTGCTGAAAGATGTTCTCAAGCTCGGCCGGCGTCACCGGTCCGGGAATCAATTGTTCAAGCGCTGCGGCCGAGAACTGCGGCTGCGCCGCCTTGTGCGCTACTGCGCTCGTCTTCGTCTTGCGTGGCATTCATGCTCCTTGTCGACATGCTATGCCTCACACACAAAGTTTATGACAGGCCCGCGATTACTCGTTCTTTACGGCTCTCCGGGGAAACTCAGCCACATTCCCTTTTTTCAGCTGGTTGATCTTCCGTCGGAGCTCATCGTTCTCGGCCAATAGTTGCTGCACTCTCTCTTCAGCCTCCGCGCGCAAACGACGTGCCTCTTGCCAGTCGAGCTCACTGATGCGATAGGCCGTCAGTAAATCACCGTACAACTCTCGCCATTCCGAAACTCGCTGAGCAGCCCCTCTCTTCGCCTCACGCCTTGAACCGGCCTCAACCCCCTTTATGTTCAGTAGCCAAGGGTCCACGACCCTACTTTTAAACGTGTCCTTGTAGCTGGCTGCGAAGAGCGTTTTTGGCCCAATACCTGACCGGCGCACAAGCTCATTGAGATTCAATGCTCCACCATTCGAAGGATACAAGCCTTGGTTCGCTTTGATTTCCTGTTCGATAGTTCGCATGGCCTCAGTGACCTTCACCACAACCGCATCGCGACGCCGCTCGCCTTGCGCAACAGCGCTAGCTCGAATCTGGTCTTTCGCTGCATCCGAAAACTTCGAAGATGCTTTCTTTTTCATGCTTCGCATAGTCTTTCCGAACCGCATACGATTTGGACTCGAGGATCTTCCCGCCACTTCTGCTCTAGATCCGCAAAACGACCCAGATGCATTCGAACCTGGCCTGCCCAATACTCGGCAATAAGTTCCTTCCCACTCTTGGTCTCGAACTCCCAGTGCTCCAGTGCCTGCGAAATGCAGCGATCAACATCATTTCGCAACCAGGCCTGCTCAAGTCGGTAATCGCACGAGGTTTGGCAGTTGGCTGGATCTGCATGCCCGCGCTTTTTGTTACAAGGGCCAAACTGCGTCAATGCCTTTGTACACAATACTCCCGGTCGGACGAGATTCCATGTTGTCCCCCCCAGCGTCAGCACCTCCGCCAAGTCCCTAATGTCTTTAGCTCCCCAGTCCTTTGCGCTCTGGTGTAGCTGTTGGCCGTGCTCAGCAACTGCACGGCGAATCGTTGCAGCCGCCTTTCCACCATAGCCATCTCTCGACAAGCTGCCGCTTTGCGGCGGCTCAATCTCTGACGTTCCAGCATCGTCGCTTAGCAGGAAGCTCGACAAGTCATCGGCACAGCGGATGACTCGGAGCTCACGCACTATCTCATCAATCTCCTCGGAAAGAGCTACATCGGTCAAGATGTAATAAATAGTCATCTCAATGTGCTCATGTCCAAAGACATCCTGCAAGATTTTTGGCGCTTGGACGATCGCGAGTGCCACAAGTCGAGCCAGCGATTTTCTCAACCTGTGAGGCCGAAGGCCTTGCCCGCCTGGTCTGGCGTCCAGGCACAGCGCAGCTGAGTAGTCTCTTAGAAGTACTTGTAATATCTGGGCCGTTGCCGGCTGATTTCGCTTTCCCCAGCATGACCAGAGATTTGTTCCTGCTGGTACTTCCGATGGGCCAACAAATGGGCGTATGTGGCTCAAGGGTGACAAGCGCTCCAACAAAGATATGAGTTGGGCTTGCTGCAAAATCGCACTCTCAGCAAACTTTGGAAGCGGCCAATCGCGTAATTGCCCGTCATGGCGACGCACAAGCTTAAATGTGCGGCCATTTGCGAATGCGGTGCCATTGGGCGCATGGTGGATAGCACCGCGTTCCATGGTCAACAGTTCCCCAATACGAGTTCCAGTAGATAAACCCACAACAAAAAGGTGTGCCCCTTGCAGCACCTTAGCTAAGCCGAAAAGTTGGGCGGCGCCCCGAGGCGGCCATATCTCGGTTCGCTTCTTTTCATTGACGCAATATTGTTCTTGCTCGTGCGGCAGCGTGACCTTTGATGGAGGCACCTTCTTGCTATGTGCCCCTCTCTGGCTCAGGTTGAGCTCAAAGGGCAGTTGGTCAATTGGCTGCCCGTGAGCGTCTATCCAGACTTGCGCCTTAAGGGCTGCGGCACATCGTTCGCTCAAAGTACGAACGTCTAACTTGAGATCATGTGCCTCCTGCCAAAGGTCCTGAAAATCCGATAGGACGCGTAGGATGTTTGGGCCTAGATGCTCAATAATCCAATGCGATCTCTGCCCGATCTCGCACAAGTAGTTGTCTGGTAACGGTAGATGCGGCGCTCGTAGGATTTCTGGCTGAGTAGCTTCTGCTTTGCCTGATACTCGTGTCGATTTCTTTATGTCTACTCCGCTATGTGGAGCATCCATCCATAGGCCACGAGTGGAAGCTGCATGCATCCGTTTCATCTCTGCGAACACAACCTGCTTTGTTGAAGCTGAGAGCGGCATTGCGTTCACATCGTCCTTGGAGACAGACGCAAAGATCAAGGGTAGAAAACGCAATTTCTCTTCTTCGGGCATCGGTTTGCGGCCTTCGCCGACACCTGCCATCGCCTTGCTGATACCAACCGCAGCAAGAAATGGAATGCTCTGGTGTGCGTTTTGCGCTATCACAGATGGGTCTAAACTATTGCGTCCATTGCCTAAATGGACAGGACCGATGCGGCAGAGCACAAAGTATCGATTGCAAGCTAGAACCGCTCGGTCTAACAGGTCTTCCAGAAGTGACTTAGATTCACAATCGTTCAGCGTTGAGTGCATCAAGGACCTCAACTCACTAGGCAAGTTCGCTACCAAGCGTTCTTTTATACGAACTTCCCATGAGGACCTAGAGCCACTGGGGAACCATTCCCGCGGAGTCGACCAAGTTGTCCACTCTTCGCCGTGTCCGAGCAGCGACTTCAAGCGTTGTAGTTCGGCTTGACTCATGTGCTGAATACTTTCGGCAGCGTGCTGCGCAAGCACGTGGCTTGACTTCGCTTCGAAAGCCTTAAATGCTTCCTCCTGGACAACACGTTTAGCCATACGAAGAACTATTTTTTATCGAATCACCGTTGAACTCAGGAACGCGGTGCTCACCTTCTTCAATCCGCTGCACCCACTTGCTGAGCGCAGATTCAACAGCACTCGGATGGAAACCCAGTAAAGCTGTTTCCGTGTTCTCCATCTCGGTCTGCCAGGAGATCTCCTCACCTCGGTAGAAATGCTCAATCGGCGTTTGCGTGCGGAGGGCCCTCAGTTCGGCCAGTCGCATTGCGAGCCCGTCCAGCGATTCTGGCGCTATCACCGCATTTTCTAAGCACAAAGTGCATCGCTGCACTGTGCACAGTGTTCGTCCGTTAGGCTTGAATTGGGGGTCTAGGCGTGCGGGCGGACTGGTTGGATCCTTGCAACTGACCCCTATCCTGCTCTTCTTCAGTTTCCGGTACTCTGCAAGACGCAAATGTTGCTCGGGGGTGATTTGCTCTCGTTCGATGATTTGTCGCAGAACTGTGTGGTCAAGTTGTCCGGAGGAGAAACACATGTTCCACATCTCGTCGGTGTAGGCTACAAAGGTGCGAGCGCTTTCCGCATTGACAATTTTGTTGTCAAGATATCTTGCGGTCGTGAAGGGCGAGCGATGGCCAAGCGCCTTTTGAACCGCTAGGACCGACCCCCCTGAAATGCGATACACGTACTCAGCGAAGATATCTCGAAAGTCACTGGCGTTCACCCTGGGGATTGGCGCCTCATTGGGAGTGCGGTGCTCGTTTACGCGCTCAACAATAATGCGCAGAATGGGAGTGTTCCGTTCATACTTATCGTAGGTCTCGGCATTGAGCGCTTCGATAGAACCTTTTGCCCTATAAAGCCAAATACTCCTTGATTTGCGCTGAAGCTCTAGAACCACGATACGAGCTTCTGTGACGGACGCGACGTCAGCATGCGTAGCTATCAGCTCGCTGAGGGTTATTTCCGCGACACGGAGACTCCGAACAAGCTCTTGCCGCAAAGGCCAAGTCCTTTCGACAAGTGTACGAATAACCTTCCCTGGAGAGCGGTCTGTTTTCCAGTCACCATGCATTATTTGGTCGGATACGCTTCTCGCTTTGTAGCCTGTAATGATGTAACGGCTTGCATCCCTCGGATGATTACGAAGAAAGGGCATGCACTCAGGAATGGATGTGTCGGCGTCCACCGGTAGATCGAGAAGCGTTTGGACATTCCAGCCCCCACCTATTAGTGCGAGGTGAAAACCCATCTTGATTTCAAAGGCTGTCGGAAAGAAAGCTGCAAACATCGTTTCGATTGCCAATCCATCCCGCCACAATGTTCGACCGGATCTCCCCGTTTTGTGCTCCCAATGTTTCTTGATTGCCTCCGTGGTGATAGTTCCCGATGCAAATAAAGGGCCTGCAAACTCTGCATTGAGCAGTAAATTCGCTTGCCCTTCACTTGCGGGCGCGCGATTTCCCGCGAGCATGTCATCTACTAGATTCCATCGATCGATTGCCTTAAACCACTCCCGCTTGATGCAAGTGAAAACGGCGCGCGACTGCGCCGGCGTTGGTATCTCTCGCGATGGTTTAAGCGATTCAGGTCCGTTCCAAGCAAGCGGACTCATACCTTTGGCACGGCGCGTCATATCCGCAATCGATCTGAACGCAGAAAATGTTCCAGGGGAGAATCGCTGCACAGCCAATTGTTGGTGCAGATGCGTGAGATCCGTGACGCTCTTCGTGGGTGCAAAGACTAACTCAGGGGTATTGGTCGTTGTCTCCATCTCGTCAAACAGGCGCCACCAGAGCTTCAGATCTGCAACGCATCCTCTGCAAGTCTTCTCGCTTGCCCACATTAGTTTTTCTTGGATCGCAGGCAGCAATTCATGAATCAGTGACGGGCGCCCACTGTAGCTACCTAGCCACCGATCTTCTAGACCAGGCTTCTTAGGTCTTTCCTGGCCTACCTCTAGGTCGGTAAGATCAACAAGGAAGGGCTTGGTAGCATGTTGAGTCCAGAACTTTAGTGGGCTTCCCGTATGTTGGAGGTATCCCCGCGAATCAACGAGTGCAAGTTCCGCAAGTCGTGGCGTTTGATGATCCTTAGAAACCTTGCGAAGGGTCACGACTCATCCTCCGATTCGTCAAGCATCGCGGCTTGATAGCGTTCTGGCAGGGCTTCGCCGAGTTGATCGCTGACCCACTGAACATACAGCCTGGTCGTGTCACTGCTGATGTGACCAAGCTGCGGAACTATCTTCAGTTGAATTAACTCCGTTAGCAAAATAGCTGTCAGCGTGCCTTGCCCCTCGCACGTCAACTCTTGATGCTTTCGCCCGGCGCCAATTTCTTGCATTAGGGTTGAACAGGACCACCAATGCCTGCCTAGGTGTGGCGACCACTCTTTGTAGGGAAGTTTTCCAGATTTCCACGCGTTGTAGAAGCCCGAGACAGATTGCCGCACACCTTCCGGGTTCAGGAAAAGATGGACAGAGTTGTCTAGCCTTTCGCGCTGAGCTTTAAGACCACGAGCTTGTGCGACCCATTTTTGAAGCAGTCGAGGGCGCACGCGAGTGCGATAAGTATGTAGCTTCTCAGCTAAATGAAGTGGGATCTTGATCGTTCGCTTCGGGCCAATCTTGTCGCCATGGTCATGTCCGTAGTCGCGACCTTTCGTGCCATAACGGAGGCTCACCGCCACCATTTGATGTTTGATGTCAGCCGTCGGATTCACGATTAGCCAGTCTGCTGGATCGACGGGAAGCGTATCAACACGCCAGGACGCAACTTCCTGTCGCCGAACCGCAGTCATCAGTACCGTTTCGCACATGAGCCCGAAAGTACGTCCCTTTTCAACGTAAATCGACTCCAGCCAACTATCCACCTCGAAATCGGTTGGCATTCGAAGCTCACTCGGTGCCTCTCTAACTCTACCCTTCCGAACTTGGTGAGTCCGCAAACGAGGGTCTCCTGTTGCACTTGCCCTCTGTGAGCGCAATGACCGGGTGACAAGTGGAACCACAACGGGCGGGCGCTTCCCTTTTGCAGCCATCCATTCAACGAAGTCCGTAGCCACGTCGACATACCGATTTACCGTCTTGGGACTCAATGGTCGTCCCGTCGATCCCCAAAGGCCTGCAACCAACTCAGTTTGGTAGTCACCATTGATGTGATCCACATAGTTGGCATTCATGGGGTTAACGCCCCGCGTTTCGCACCACTCAAGGAAGTTGCAAAGCCAACTGGCGTAGTTCCGAATGCTTTTTTCAGATGGGCGATTTCCCACTTCTCCTGGGCGCGACGGGTTCCACGTTCCCAGACCCCGTTCAACAAGGTACTCAGAGCCGTCCCTGTGGATTCCAGGGCGAGAGTCAAGGATGAAGGGGAGACGTGCGACTCGACCAAACCCAGCTTTCTCCAGTTCAGCGGATCTCGGTTCGACCACTTTGAAGTTGTATTTCCCCATGGCTATTTCTGATGTGGTTTAGATAGAAGTACTAAAAATTGAGTACTACTATAAAGGTGCACATCGTGGCCTATTGCACCGACCTGGGTTTTGGTGCGGCGCGCGGGGCCGAGATGCTGTCGCTGATGCTGGCGTGCGGCATCGTCAGCCGCCTGGTGTCGGGCGTGATCTGCGACCGCATTGGCGGCGTGCGCACGTTGCTGCTGGGCTCGGCGTTGCAGGGTGTGGGGCTGGCGCTGTTTTTGCCGTTTGACGGGCTGGTGCCGCTGTATGTCATCTCGGCAATGTTCGGGCTGTTCCAGGGCGGCATCGTGCCCGCCTACGCCATCATCATCCGCGAGTATTTCGCCCCGCAGGAGGCCGGTGCGCGGGTGGGTGCTGTGATCATGGCCACGCTGATCGGCATGGCGCTGGGGGGCTGGATGTCGGGCTGGATCTTTGACCTGACGGGCAGCTACCGCGCGGCGTTCCTGAACGGCATGGCGTGGAATCTGCTGAACCTGTCGATCGTGGGGTGGCTATTTTGGCGCGTGCGGTGCCTGTCGGGTGTGGTGGGGCGAGTGCAACCCACTGCAAGGTGAGTACGGCGGGCGGCAAATCTGCCCGCAGCGCTCGCCAGTACTGGAAAAGCATGGGTCAAATGGCTGACGGCCCTAGCACTCGACAACGCGCGGGCCGGTAGTTCAATGTGTGGGCCAGACGCTGGAACACAGTGAGCCGTTTCCGCGGTGGTAGCCACATGCCAGCGCAATGTGGCCCAAGCGGCGGCGCGGGTAGCGCGTAGGCACCGATGAAGCAGCCTTTTTTCGATAAACGGGTGAGCTGTACATCCGTGTCGTTGTGGGGCTCCGGCCTTATGCTGGCAGATCCGCATCTCGTTATCCAGCGCGGCCGTCGGGGCCACCCGAGTCCCCGATCAACGGTGTTCCAATCGTACGCACTGAATACCGTATGTCTATTTGAAGGGCGCTCGTTTAGTTATCACTTGACCCGCGTTTGTTCAATATATTCCTCGCAGCGGTGAGGATCGTGAATCCCATATCGAATACCGCAATATTCCGAAAATTGATTTTTTCGTGTACTGTCAAGTGAATCATATGGATCACGATCGAGTGTATATTGCGCAGGGTTCCTGAAAAGAACTTGAAACGTTGGGGTTGTCTTTATAAAGGGATTCCATGCGCTCCCCACTTCATGGTCTCCAACGTATCGATCCAACCCAACAAAAAGCCATGCAGTCAGAAACAAAGAAAGTGTGCCGACAAAAAAGGCGATTTTTTTTGTCATATCAAGGTTTTGCAAGACCAAATTTTTTACGCAATTGCTCCGCAATGATCATTCCGTAAATTCCTGGGCATGCCCTGCTACTGCCCGCAGCTTGTGCGAATTCCCGATGCCCTCCAAGTCGCTTGATGGGAAAAAATTCGATCAAAGTTTGGACTAATTTTTCCGCTTTGGACATTTGCAGCTCCGATGGCTCATCGTGATTAACCGCAAGTTGATCCTTTTGCACGCCCAAGAACTCAGAAACCCCGGCTCGCACTCCCCTGCTTCGCGTAACGTTTGCGACACCAGGACCGTACCGGGCTGCCTCACCTCGGACGCTCAAGTCAGCCAGGAAAACCACTCCGATGACACCAGTGTTTCCCCTTTCAATGTGAGCTCCCTTGTGGCGAATATCAAGCGCTTCATAAACCACCCCTCGACAATCGATAGCATAGTGATAGCTAATTTGTCCGAAGCTATTCATATCGATTTTCTCGGCGTTCTTTAG
>NZ_JAOBSQ010000006.1:0-3469 GCF_025246485.1 Acidovorax sp. K2F | reverse complement strand
CAAACTTCGCTCTCTCGCCGTCGCCGCGCGGGCAGATGAGATACTTCATGAAGACTTGGGTGCCATTCGTGGTATCCGTCCCTGAGAATGTTGCACCTCCGAAGGAACTGCCGATTCTGTAGTCCGCGCGATAGCGATTGCCCAGCGTGGCTATTCCCAGCATTCTGATGAGCGCGGTGCTCTTGTTTGGCGCGGGCATGTTGTCAGTCACTTCTTCCTCTTTAGCTTTTGGCATTGAACAGAGTCGTTGCCTGAACACTGCTGCAAACTAGCATGACTTCGTTCTCGGAAAGAAGCGCTGAGTGGATGTCATCGCATCTGAACTCAAGCCGGCCCAGCAGCGTCGGAATTGTTTCGCTCGAATGCGAATCCATATATGCGCCATAGAGGTCCCCGCACAGCGGACTCCAACAGAAGCAAAAATCGGCTAATGGGCGTAGCGCCCTTACCTCCCCCGTGTCGCGAGCATAGTCGCGCGCCACATCGAGGGATCCCGTAGAAAAAATCGATCGCTGACGAAATCGAACACCGAATCGTGCTTCAAACCAGTTATCAATCTCAAGCTGCACCAGCGGCGGCATATTCACAGGCGTCCGCTCCTCAGGGGAGCCGAAAGTGACTGTCTCTTCGCTGACCCGAATCGGAAATCCACGAAAGAGCTTTAAACCTTTGGACTGTTCGTCCCATACATGCTCGGAATTCCAGATTGGCATTAGTGGTTGGGCTCCTTGAGGTGACACTGGATACTCAGCCGAAGGGTACCCGGGGATCGGAATCTCCGCCTAGTAGCCGATTGGCGATCCTGGGAATAGTGCCACCGCCTGAAATGGACCTAAGCGCGCACGCACTGAGGGCCGCCGCAGCAAGGGGGGACACCGCGACGAAGGAAGCGTGCGCCTCACCGCTGCTTTACTACCGTTTCCAGCCTATGCAAACGCTGCTTCTGAGACTCCGCTGCTGGCCGGTTGCGGAGTGGATCGCCCCGAATTCCTTGAAGGCTTTTTATCTACTTAGATGACTTCTCGGCCATCTTCTTTGCCGGAGAGACAAGCAAACTTACCACCTGCTCATGCCTTAAAAGTCGAGTTTCGCTGCCGGTCCAAAAAGCACAGTGGGTTGCTCCACATGTCACCTGAAAGGCCGTAAACGTGGGCTTTCCTTCGATGTTCACAACAGCCGTACGGTGGGTGCCTTCTGACCAACTGTTTTTGTCACCTTCAGCAGCCTTTTCCCCTGCATCAGAAGATAGCAGAATGGCGACAACCAGTGCCACCACGATAAAGAAGAAGCCGGCGACATAAAAGTAGAGAACCCCCCCTTTCTCCACAAACCTAATCAAGGCGGGGGTAGGCGTGTTTGGCATCGCGACCACTTTGGAACGTATCCGCTGCAATGCCAGCGTTTGAAGACGTTGAACTTTCGGAAATGAGGAAAGCACAGCCGCGGTCATCACAACAGCGAACACTAGAGCCACGATAGACACACCAGTCAGCATGGGACCAAGTCCAAGCGTCAAAAGAGACATGAATCCATACAGCCACACTCTGTCTATCTGGAGCGGGAACATGGACTCTTCCACGCCGAAGGCTCTCAGATAGCTCTCGTGATACACCGTGCCCACGAGGTAAAGCACTGCTGAAAGAACCGGAAGGACGGTCAACAGAAGTTGAAGCGGTGACTCTCTCCCATACGACCCGCCACGACTGTGATCTGGCGTTGCAACAGGCGACTCTGCTAGGTGCCCCGGCTCTCGTGCGCCATCACCAACAACGCTCGGAGAGCTATTCGTATCCACGAACTGTTTTGCCTGTCGCTGTTCTTTGTTTTTGCCCCTCATTACCCCTCCAAAATGAATACTCTGACGCCCCGGCCCCACAAGGGAAACCAGGGCGCCCACCGCTTTTACGCAGCCTTCTTGACGATCATCGACCCTGCATTCGCGGCTTCTTGCAGCGCCTTTGCCGATAGGTGCGCGTACCGCATGGTCACCTTGGGATCGCTATGCCCAAGTATCTGCTGAACTTCGAACAGGCTCCGCCCACGCGAGACCAGGAACGACGCAAAGGTGTGCCGTAGGTCGTGAATGCGGATGTTGACTCCCGCCTTCTTGCGCAGCCGATACCACGCCCGGGTAATGGCGGTGTACGGCTTGCCTGTCACGGGTGAGGGGAACAGATACTGCGATTGCCCTTGCGACTCCAACTGTTCCAGCACCCACAAGGCCGAGTCGTTCAACGGGATGGGCCGTGGCTTCTTGGATTTGGACAAGCTGGCCTCTACCTTCCACACGCCCCGCTCGATATTGATATTCTTCCAGGTGGCGGTGAGCCCCTCGTTCAGGCGGGCACCCGTACTCAGCAAAAACATCAGGATCAGGCAAACCGTGCGGTTGCGATCGGTGCGCAGCACATGCAGCAGTTGCTCTAGCTGCGTTTCGTCGAGGTAGTTCTCGACCTGGTTGTCCACCATGAACAGCTTGATGCCCTTGAGCACGTTCTTTTCGATGAACTCCCATTGCACGGCGAGGTTCAATGCACGGCGCATCAGCTTGATGCAGTGATCCGCTGAGGCAGGGCTTTGCTTTTGCAGGAACGCCCGGTGGAACACCTCCACCTCCCGCCGGGAGATCGCATTCAGGGGCATGTCCTTGAACGTGGGCGCAAGGTGCAGGCGGTACAGCTGCTCATCCTTCTTGGCGGAACGTTTGTGAGAAATCGCATGAGGCATGTAGTGTTCGCGCATGAACACGTCGAACGTCATCGAGTCCAAAGGGGCCCTGGTCGATGTCTCTGAGATCGAGTGCTTGGGCGCCAGCACATGAGCGGCCTTGAGCTGGCGAGCTTGCTTGCGGGCCTGGGCAAGGGTCACGTCTTTGATCGTCCCGAGCTTGGTGTAGCTGTTGGTGCCCTTGTCATTCTTTTGACGCAGGTACCAAGTGGGAACAGCAGTCACAGATGCACGGCATTCGACGAACAAGCCAGGCTCGTCCGCGACGCTGTACTCGATCTTGGTTTTCCCGGGAGGGCACACCAGACCGGACGCCATGAAGGCAGGGGTAAAAGTCATGACTGGCATAAAGACTCCTTTCGAGTGGTTGGAAATGCGTGCCGCAAGGGACTGGGCACAGAGGTGGTATGAAGTGGGTATGCACGAGGACTGCGAATCCCCGTGACAAGCGGCAGACGCAGCGATGCCCCTCGGCTCCTAGGCAGAGGGTGCAAGGTGGTCGTGTTGGAGCAACGTCTGGAAATAGACGACTCGTCAGAGCGGGCAGCCCTCAAGAGATGTGAGAGCCCTGGCCCGATGCGGCGCGGCCTGGAGAGCTGAAAGTCCCCGAAACCTGGTGTTCTGGAAACCTGGGCCTCTCCCGGCACCGTGGGTGGTTAGTAGTCGTCGGGATCGACAGGAGCGATCCAAGGCGTCAGTAGCGAGTAGATTTTGGCGCCACGTGCCCCGACACGCACTGACC